>SYLK01000529.1 GCA_005809115.1 Planctomyces sp.
CTTCCGGGGCATCTATCATACAGGTCGGTAACACACAAGTGCTTTTCCTGAAACACTTTATAGCACATATCACCGGGATTTTGTTGTTATAGGGGCGAGCCCGACGGAAATCGGAGCGGCGGGAATGGCTGGGGTCTTGAACCCGCCATTTCATCAACTTTCAGCCTGGCACGAGCCAGGAACTCCTGGTCATCCGGAGATCGCTGTGTCGCCTGGCGCGAGAAACTAAGGACCGGCCAAAAAAAGTTGAACAAATTGTCTGGTCAGGGAAGCGCAGCGCCCCCTGACCGGAATCACGCTGGTGTGTGACAGGAGTGGACCTGAATGTTTCGTTTTGACCGCAAAACTGCTGCATGAAATCGTCGGGCATCTGAAGAACGGATCAACCCAGACGGAATTCGAAGCCGCGATCTTGTTCGGCCGATGTTTTGAAGAATGTTTGCCACTGAGTTTGCGGCTGGTGCTTACCATTTCCAGCCGTTTTTCAGCTGATCGTTCACGACGGCTCCCAGGGGCCATTCGCCCCGATGCAGTTTGATGATGGAATCTGCAGCTTCGATCGCCATGTTTTCCTGCGACAGCCAGTCGCTGCTGGCGATGTGCGGACTGACGACGATGTTGGGGAGCTGGAAGAGAGGATTGTCGGCAGAGACTGGTTCCTGTTCAAAAACATCCAGGCCGGCACCGCGAAGCGGCCCGTGCTTCAGCACGTGCAGCAGGTCCGCTTCAACCACCACACCGCCGCGTGCCGTGTTGATCAGGCAGCTCCCGCGTTTCATGCGCCCGAGTACGTCCCGATTGAACAGCCCTCGCGTCTCGTCGTTCAGCGGACAGTGGATGCTCAGGATGTCGCTGCGTGCCAGCAGTGTGTCAAAGTCCACGAGTTCAATTCCGTGCTGGCGGACGAACTCCTGATTGGGATACTTCTCCGTGGCGATTACCGGCATTGCCATTCCCCTGCCACGCACTGCGAGGCTGCGTCCGATTCGTCCGAGGCCCATGATGCCGAGGGTCTTGCCACGAATGGGCTCAGTCACTGCTTTGGGCCAGCGTCCGGCTCGCGCGTGGGCATCATTCTCGATCACCGACTTGGAGAGGGCAAAGATCAGGGCAAACGCGTGTTCGGCCACGGACTCGTGATTGGCGGTCGGCGTCACGGTCAGCGCAATTCCGCGGGCAGTTGCGGCCGCCACGTCCACCCGATCGTAACCGACTCCGGAACGCGCAATCACTCGCAGTTTCGGCAGTCGCGCCAGCACCGACGATGTCAGATATTCGCCGCCGGCAATGACGGCTGACGCACTGCTGAGAACCCGGACGGTGTCATCCTCACCGGTGTGCCCGCGGGTGAAAGTGCGGTCCTCCGGATAAGCCACGTCGAAACCGGCGTCCTGCAGGTGTCTGACCCACGGCCCCGCGACCTGAACATAGCTTTCGGGAGTAATCATCACGGTTGGCATCGACGGAACTTTCCTTTTCAGATGAAGTAAGCCCGAACGGGCAGACAATCGAGATCGCCTGTGGCGGAATCCCCATGTCACAGGCGGGAAGAAATTCAGTGGGTCCGGTGTTCAGCCACGCTGCGCGAGACTCTGCCGGATCGAGGCGTACAGATCGTCGGCAGCGCGAATCATCAGATTATAATCGTTGCCACACTGGATCCACTGGACGCCGAGTTCTGCGGCTTCCAGCGCATGCTGCCGATCAGCCCCCATGCCGATTCCCACATACAGCCCGGCTGCTCGCGCCGTGGCCGCAATTTTCCGGATGGCCTCCCGCACCGCCGGATGATGGACTTCCCCCAGCATACCCATGGATCCGGACAGGTCATACGGCCCCACCACTACTGATCGCAGGCCTTTGATGGCGACGATTTCGTCAAGCTCGTTCAGCGCGGAGACCGTTTCAATCTGGGCGACGACGAATAATTCCTCATTCGCCAGATCGAGATACGCCCTGCCGCCGGCACGGCCATAGTTTGTCGGTCGCCGCGGGCCGAAGCCGCGGGTCCCGTCCGGTGGATAGTGACAGGCCGACACAAACTCACGAATTTCCGCGGCGGATTTCGCCTGCGGCAGAATGATGCCTTCAGCGCCGCTGTCGAGGACGCGTTTGATCCAGCCCACGTCGTTGCTGGGGATCCGTACAATGGCGGGAACGCCTCCGGCACGTGCCGCGATCAGGTGGGCCAGCATCGACTCCAGACTCGTCGGGTTGTGCTCCAGATCGACCCAGAAGAAGTCGGCACTGTCCGCCAGGGCTTCCGTCACGGCCGGATCCGAGAACGTAATTCCCGTCCCGATACAGACGCGGCCCGAGTCCATTTTGCTGCGAAACTTATGAATATGATGAAACATGCAACTTTCCGTGAGACTGAAATTGTGAACGGACACTGAACAATCGACACTGAACCTGGTCCGGGAAACTATCCGCCGGCGGATCTCCGCCGAAGTCGCGAATCGATGACAATGGCCGCGAGCCAGCCGGCCGCCAGCAGCACTGCCAGGCCGCACAGTGATACCAGACGGCTCTCGGCATCCCAGGTGCCCTTCAGCCCCAGCCCCAGAAAGATCACACCGGAGATACTGTTCAGGACCAGCAGCGCCGCGGGCATCCGGAGTGCAGGTGGCAGGAAACGACGATCCATCCAGACCAGCAGCCAGCAGAAGATGCCACAGCCCAGAACTCCGGTAAACAGATTGATCGGCGTCAGCAGTGCCAGCAGCTGACGAGGCCGGCCCGCGGCACCGGAGGACTGATAGACGAACAGCCAGACCAGCACCGCGGCAGCCCACACAGCGCACCAGGCAATCACGGCCCGGCGAATCTTCGTCTTATGCTGCATGGCGAAACGATGATCGGCGGAGTGGAACATCTCGAGCGCGATGCTGCAGGCCACTTCCAGCGTGCCGTAGAGCGTGCCCACCATGGTCAGCAGCGCGCCAATCACATACAGCGGCAGCAGCCAGGGATGGATTCCCATCACGAACTCGGCCTGCATCCCCAGCATATTTTCTTCACCGGGAATCCGGTGCTGTGGACCCAGAATCATGGTGCCGGATGCCACAAAAACCGCGCTGAATCCCACGACCAGGGCAAAGCTGATGGTCAGATCGATCGCCGGAGCGAGGACCCACCGGCGGACCGAATGCCCGGGATCCTCCGCGATCGCTGAAAGCTCCGCTGCCGTGACAGGCCCCAGTCCCGCCCGACCCCAGTTCTTCTCACGCAGGAATGTCGTATAGACCATGTAGTCGAAGCCGGCACCGCCGATGACGCCCACATAACGGGTGGTCTCGACCCACGGGGAATGCCGCGCAATCTCCGGGTATGCCTTCGGCAGCCAGTCCGGATACTCCAGCGACGGCGGAATCACCGCTCCTGCCAGCAGCCCCAGCCAGTCCGGCCGATACAGCACGAGAGTCATCCCGGCACAGAAGACCATCGTCAGGACAATCACGATCTGCACACGCTCCAGGACGTCGTAACCACTGGTGGCACTCAGGGTGAGGACACCCGCCAGGAACAGGGCGCCCCAGAGGTAATCGACGGCTCCGCCGAGTCTCCCGCTGGTGCCGGTCAGCCAGCTCGCCATGTTACCCAGCACCCCGGAATGGAAACTGACCCAGACGGGCATGCAGATCGCGGCAATCAGAAACAGCGTACAGGGCAGCCAGCCGCGCGGCCCGGGAAGCGACAACATCCGCTCGTAAGGATGGACGCCGGTCAGCACGATGTGCCGGGCCGAAGCCATCACCAGACCCCATTTCAACAGCGAGATGAGCAGAAACACGAACAGAATTCTGTAGCCGAAAATTGCGCCGCCGCGAGTGGAAAAAATCAGCTCGCCGGTACCGATCGTCAGCGACGCCACAATCGCGCCGGGGCCAAACACCATCAGCCATCCCGCCAGCGAGTCCGGCAGCCGTACCGTGGCACCGGAAACCACGGCTCGGTCGCCGGACGATTCGGGATCACTCATGGACTGGATCTCCGTCGAGGCTGCGAGTTCGCTGCGAAACACCGCGGGAAGTTATCGGACCGCGCCGGCTGGTTCGACCGCAGTGCCAATGGCTCGATTGAATGCCGGCATCAGCTCCTTCGCGAACAATTCCATGCTCCGCAGCCAGGCACGCTTGTCGTCCCAGTCATAACTCATCAGGACCAGCGTTCCGAACGGACCGGTCTCTTCGTACAGCGCCAGCAGCCGTTCCAGAACGCTCTCGACACTGCCGGCCATGATCTGCTCCGTCATCAGATAGTCGAGCTGACATTCCGAATCCGGCATCGCCTGGTCGCGCTTGTAAACGCGCCGCCCCAGCCCCTTGTCGAACAGACGCCCGATGTACTGGTAGTTCTGCCCCAGCGAATTCGTGCGCGCCAGCCGCACCGCTTCCTCTGTCGTGTCGGCCAGGAAAATCGACCGCGCCACCTTCCAGTCACGCGGCTGCGGCACGCGCCCCGCCTGATGCGCCGCTTCGGCATAGGTCCGCCAGTTGTCCGCCACAACATTGCCCGCGACCAGACAGTGCGAAAACGGCTGAAACCCCCGTTGGCCCGCGATCTTCATGCTGCAGGAGTTCAGGCTGGTGCCCGGCAGCGAAATCGGCGGATGCGGCAGCTGATACGGCTTGTGCATGAAGCCGATCTGGGTCTCCGAATCCACCGTGTCCTTCAGCCGGAACTGCCAGTATTTTCCCTGGTGCTCGTACGGAGGGTCTGTCGTCCATAACTTCAGAATCGCGTCCATGGATTCCAGCACCATCGCCCCCCCCTCCTTCGGAACGGCTCCGAACAGCTCCTGGTCGGCCGTGACACTGCCGTTGCCGAAACACAGGTTCAGCCGACCTCTGGACATGTGGTCCAGCATCGCCATGCGACCAGCCACGTGCGCCGGATGGTGCTGGTTCAGACAGACGGGTGCGGGGCCCAGCCGAATTCGACTGGTGTTTCCCAGTGCCCGCGCAATCAACAGCTCCGGCATCACGATCGGCTCATACCTCATCGTGTGATGCTCACCGATCCAGAACTCATCAAAACCCAGCTCCTCCGCCCGAACGATCAGCTCCAGGTCTTCGTCGTAACTCTGCGCGAGGGGCTTCGTCGGCGGATGAAACGGCATGATGAACATGCCGAAGCGGACTGGCTGCGGGCGACTCATGAAATTCTCCGGAGCTGCAGAGATCTCGTGCAGCACGTAATCCCGGAGGCTGAGCACTCTATGGCGCCCCGCATGCAGTGCGGCACCCCGCACGCAGTCCCGGGAAGCTTGAGCATATCCGCGTAGTCCCCGGCGTTCAACGATCCGCCGCTGTTTCCTCGTCAGACTGTGGGAAGATGCACGCGCCGAGAATTCTCGCTTGACAACACCACCGAAGGAATTACATTCGCCACTCATCTGCATACAGTATGCAGGGGAGTATGATGTGTTCATGTGGGCGAGGGAGAAAGAATGAAGAAGAAGACAATTCTGAGCTTTGTTCTGGCGGTTCTGACTGCCGGTGCCGGGCTGGTACAGGCAGACATCGTCTCGATCTACGTGGGAGTCGACAGCCGAACGACTCCATTCAACGCACCCGGTGGATCCGGACCCTATCCGGACAATCCGAACAACGGTCGTCTGACCCTGTTGTACCATCACGGAGATCATTTTCACGGAATCGGTGCCTATCGGTATACCGGCCCGGCCGATACACCGGTGCTCGAAGACACGAACGGCAACAATCGTCTGCCGGAAAGCTTTACGGGTCTGTCACCAGTGCGTCTGGCAAAAGGCACCGGCGAGTTTGACGGAAAATACCGATCGGGGTTACCCAGTGGTCTGTCGCAGAACACTGAGTACGGCAATTTCGAGCTGCGGAATGTGCATTCACTGGCCGGAGAGGATGACACGACGTACAACAGCTCAGCCGGCCGCTGGAACGGTGAATTCGCGAATTCCGACGTGTATCTCGAACTGATTTCAGCGACGCAGGGGCTGAATATCGTCTTCGGCGACATGGCCACGATGGATCTGACCGCAGGGAACAAGTACGCCCTCGGAGCCGGAAATGCGATGTTCAGCGTAAAGCCGACCTTCTGGCTGGACGGAACAGCTCATGCCGGCATGTACACGGCCGAATTTCGGCTGGTTGACATGGCAGACAGCATGAGAAATTCGGGGCGGTTCTTCGTTGACGTGGCGGTTGTGCCGGAGCCGGCGGGAGCTGGTCTGGCTCTGCCGGGCAGTACGATGTTCGCAGCCGCACTGTGGCGCCGTCGGCGCGACGCACAGCCTGTCACAGAGGCCTGATTCCGGGCTGAGTCGCCCTGGGCCAGCGGGACCGGAGAAACGGACACAGGGAACAGACTGCATCCTGGTGATGCAATCTGTTCCGGCCTGGCATCATTCCGCAGTCCGCACCATGGATGTGCGTGAACCCGGCCGGTCTCGTCTGTCCCGGCGGAGCGACAGGTCCTTTTCGCGGCGATATCGGAATTGCCTCTGCAGGGAATGGAGATGCGGCGAGGTTATCAGGAGGCGGAAACGCCGGTGTAGTATTGCGGTTCCTGACCGGGAATCCACTTGATATTACAGCCGATGCTGGGTTTCTGATCGGTCGGCACTGGCTGCCGCGCGAGCACTGCATCACACGCTGCGCGCAGGTCGCCTCCCGTGATCGGCACGCCGTTTCCGGGTCGGCTGGCATCGAACTGCCCGCGGTAGACGAGGGCATGGTCGTGGTCGAACAGGAAGAAATCCGGAGTGCACGCGGCTCGAAAGGCTTTGGCAACGGACTGCGAGGCGTCAAAGAGATACGGGAACTGATAACCGGCCGACTTTGCCTCCTCCTTCATTTTGTCGGGGCCGTCCTGGGGAAAGGCCGCTGCATCGTTGCTGCTGATGCCCAC
>SYLK01000530.1 GCA_005809115.1 Planctomyces sp.
CATTGCGTGAAGAAACGAAAGCATGGTCGGATGATGTAAACGCAACACAGCGAGGCGTTGACTGGCAAATGAAGATCACCGATGCCCGGACAAAACTGAAATCCGTGTACCCGACAATTAAGGTGTGACAGAGCACTACTGTGCCGATCAGGTCATTCCGCTGACCGGATCCGTCCAGACTTTGAATGACAGCAGTTGATTTCTGCCAAACGTGGTTGTGAAAGCCACATCGGCAGCATCTCGGCCCCTGGCCATCAGAATGCGTCCGATGCGAGGCTGATTGTTACGCGCGTCGAAGGCATACCACGCTCCGCCCAGATACACCTCCAGCCACGCACTAAAGTCCATCGGGCTCTCAGCAGCGGGCACGCCAATGTCTCCCAGATACCCCGTACAATAACGTGCGGGGATATTCAGGCTGCGGCAAAAAGTAATCGCCAGGTGCATAAAATCGCGGCACACACCCACCCTCTCTCGAAAAACTTCGCAGGCCGTGCGATTGGCTCGAGCCTGTTGGTAATCAAAGCGAATATGTCGGTGGACGAAATCGCAAACCGCCTGCACCAGCGGCCAGCCGGCCGGCAAGCATCCGAATTGGCTCCAGGCGACATCTTTCAGTTCGCTGTCGACCTCGCAGTAGCGGCTGGCCAACAGGAAAAGCAAAACGTCGTCTGGCAGATCTTCCACGCCGTGCTGGCGTACGTTCCACATCTGGACGTCGGGCTGCCCGGAATGCTCCACGACCGCGTCGTTCGTCAGAAGCACGCGGCCCGCTTGCGCGACCATGCGGGAGCAGCAATTGCCGTATCCGTCGCGAAACTCCGTGACTGGAACTCGCGGTTCCACCAGCATACACTCGGGCTTCCTGATCCAGGATGCCACGCTGGGATGGATCCTCCCCATCGCCACCAGTGGCGTGGCTTTTTCAAACAGAAACTCCACTGCGTAACCAACACGAATCAGCATCGATGCGTTGCTTCCTTACCCGCCGACGTCTGTTCACCGTGTCGTCCGGTCAGGTGAACCTCATTTGTCCTGAGAAAAAATCAACACGCTGTACCCGCCGATGCTGATCGTTCCCTCGGCGGGAAAGTCGTCCCGCTGCACGGGGTTCACTTCCTGCCGCTCATTGCGTCGTTCGGCTCCCGCGATGACGTCAGAGCTTGCCTGATTTCCAAAGCCGCGGCTGTAGCCATTCCAGTCGCTGTTCAGACGCAAACGCCACGTTCCAGGCGCCGGAAAACCCAGCTTGTAGTTTTCGTGAGCATGGTGCGACAGATTCACAACAACCACAACGTCATCGCCGGGGCCGCCCTGATGCCAGCGGTGAACCGCAATCACGTTGTCTGCCTGATTCTGATGAAAGGTGTTCAGCCCGGTTCCCGATAAACCTCGCGTCGAGTCCGAACGGTTGAGGCGCAGATGAATCAGGTCCCGATACATCCGCACGAGACCACGGAATTCTTCGGACTTATGCCAGTCGAGGGGAACGGAATCCTGAAACCAGCCGTCTTCGAGAAACTCCTGTCCCTGAAACAGCATCGGAATTCCCGGCGATGTGAGTACCAGGGCTGCGGCCAGAGTCGTGCGTTTCTGTGCGAACCAGCTCTCGGGATTATGAGGATCGATTTCTGAGGCGACGCGCGCTTTCCCGTTCGCGACTTCGTCATGCGACTCGCTGTAGATGACACGCTGGAACGGGTCGCCGTTGTAGCTGCCTTCCATTGCCTGGCGAACGCTGTCGAGCGATCGCTGACTGTCGTCCGGCACAATGACGGCTGCGCGCACGGGATGTACAAAGCGAGCCCCCCATTGAGCCGTGAAACCCGCTCCGCCCTGATCCACGGGCTTTGTAATCCGGTCATCATTTCGCAGGTCCTCGGCAATTGTGATGCGACCCGGAAATCGCTGCCTGACTTCCCGATTGATCCACTGAATCAGGCGCCATCCGTCGGGCAGGTCAGCGCCGGGATCGCCGTTTCCACGCACGTTGTGCATGAACAGTGTCATGTCGAGCCGCAGCCCGTCCACGCGATATTCTTCCAGCCACATCAGAGCATTGTCGCGAATGAACTGGGACACTTCCCTGCGGCCGTAGTCCGGGCGAGTCGAACCCCAGGGAGTTTCGGCACGCCAGTCGTTGTAGAAGTAAATTCCGCCCAGCCCGTTCTCACTCCACCCGTCAAACTGCCACAAGTCAAGGTCACCTGGGCCAAAGTGGTTGTACACGACGTCCAGGATCACACCGATTCCGGCCTGGTGCACAGCTTTGACGAACCGCTTGAATCCGGCCGGACCACCGTAGTCAGTTTCGACGGCAAACACACACGCAGGGTTGTAGCCCCAGGACAATTCTCCGGAGAATTCGGCCAGCGGCATGACTTCGATGGCGTTGACACCTAACCGCTGAAGATGATCAAGTTTCTGGATGGCCTCAGCAAACTTATCAGTCGCGCGATCTTCGTCCCGGTGAAATGTTCCCAGATGCATTTCATAGATTACGAGTTCGTTGACGGGCGGCATCTGGAAATCATCGCCCTGCCAGTCGAACTGCGGATCATGGACCACTGCGTTTCCGACCGAACTCGTCACCTGGCGGGCATAGGGATCGATCCGCAGCAGTTGCCTGTCGCCGTTCACGATCCGATAGCGATATTCGTCACCGATGGCAGCCCCTGAGATGTCGGCGTACCAATAGCCCTCGGGTTCCTTCGCCATGGGGTGTGCGTCGGGCGACCATTGATTGAACGAACCCGTCACAAACACAGTGTCGGCATGAGGAGCCC
>SYLK01000531.1 GCA_005809115.1 Planctomyces sp.
AACTGTCCTCCCGCGGCCGACGCTGTCGACAACGCAACCGTGTCTGTACGTGAAGAATCAACAAGGGCCGCCACGGAATTAGTGGCGGCCCTGAGGCTTCACCGATCGGAACACCCGGGAAACGGGCACCGGCCGGCTGATACGCGGTATGCCAGACGGGTGTCAGGAAATCTGCAGAGATGCCAGCTGCTTGATGGCGGCAGCGGCAAGCGCAGCATCACCCCGGCAGACCTGCAGCAGATTCTTGGCTGCTGACAGCAGCTCCAGACCAGTCTGAGGCGACAGGGATGTGGCAGCAGCTTCAGCAGCAGCCACGCGACCCACGGCGGCCCACGGGCGATTTTCTTCTTTCTGCTTCCTGCCAACCTTCCCCACCGGCCGTCGCCGCTTCACCTTCTTGATGCCCAGCTTGGCACGCGCGTTGGCGAAGGCCACAGAACAGCTGTTCTCGTTAAACGTGTGCTTGGGATATTTCACCTTCAGCGCGTCGACGACTTCTCGTCCAGACATTTCTCGATTCTGCGTCAGCAGATTTCGAATCTCGGCGGCCATGTTGAATTCACTACTGCCGGCTCGTTTAGCCATCTTCTCTTCCTGTTCAAGGTTTCTTGCAGCCTCAGACATGTTCCGTTCTGCTGCCATGGAGCAAGGCCTCCGGTGCCCGTTAAAAACATCGCTGAGTCGGATCCCTCGCCTCAGCGCCATTCGTCACCTCACGGCCGGAACTATTAACGCATCCCGATCTGACTTTCAAGCTCTGCTGGCTGTTTTCCCGTTTGTGCGCGAGGTTAACCCTGCGGCGATTGTCGCAGCAGGCGCCATTATGTAGAACCACCCTGTGCAGGTCCCCTGTTTTCCGAGAACGAACAATGTACCCGGTCCACTGACAGTCAGCTGCCGGTGCATCTGAAAGGCAGGAACGAGATGGCTCGTCATCTTCTGCTGGGCGTGGCAGCCGCAGTTTCTATGACTGTACCGCTGATCGCGGACGAGGCTTCCGACATTTCCTACCGCCGACAGATTGCTCCACTGCTGCAGAAGTACTGCACCGCGTGCCACGGTGCCGCGGACCCGGAATCGGGCCTGTCCCTGCATACCATGGCCGGAATCCGCCGAGGCAGCAGTGAGGGGCCTGTCCTGAATGCAGCCCGCCCCGCTGAAAGCCGCCTTCTGGTGGTTCTGCAGTCGGAGGGAAGGGATCATATGCCGCCGCTCGACCAGCCACAGCCGGCAGCGGCGGAAGTCGCTCTGTTACAGCACTGGGTCGGCTCGGGTGCCATTTTCGACGTGTCCGCCACCGAACTGCCGGGAATCCCTCTGCTGCCTCCCCACCGTCATCCGATACATAGCCCGGTGCTGTCGATGGCGGTTTCCGCGGATGGATCACAGCTGGCCGTCGCACGTTTCCGGGAAATTACCGTTTCACCCGTCGGCAGTTTCGAAAGCCGCCAGACAATACCACTGGACGAATGGAAGATTACGGACCTGGAATTTCATCCCGACGGCACTCATGTCCTTGCCGCCACCGGGATTCCCGGGTTCTCCGGCCGCGGAGTCACGCTGGAACTGCCCCAGGGCAACACCACACTCCAGTTCACTGGCCACGCCGACATGGTCTACGCCGCGTCACGTTCGCCGGACGGCCTTCATGTGGCCACGGCCGGATATGACCGCCGCATCCTGCTGCATGATGCACAGACGGGCAGCGTTGAACGCGAACTGACCGGTCACAATGGCGCCGTGTTTGATGTCGCCTTCAGCCCCGACGGACGACTCCTGGCCAGCGCCAGCGCTGATGCAACCATCAAGATCTGGAGTGTCACTTCCGGTGAGCGACTGGACACGATGAGTCAGCCTCTGGCGGAACAGTACAGCGTCACCTTCAGTCCCGATGCACAGCGCGTGTATGCGGCGGGTGCCGATAATCGCATTCGGATGTGGCAGGTGCTGTCTCAGGAGACCGTCCGGATCAATCCGCTGATTGAAGCTCGTTATGCTCATGAAGGAGCGATCCAGAATCTGCTGACTTCCCCGGATGGACGACTTGTCGCGTCATCGGCCGACGACGGTTTCGTCAGAATCTGGGACGCCACGACTCTGCGCCTGCTCGTCAGCCATCAGCTGGATGCCGACATCGCCACGACCCTGGCTTTCGCTCCGCCCGCGGGTCAGCTGCTCGCAGGAACACAGAACGGCCAGCTGCTGCGCTTTCCGCTGCCGGCACTGTCCGGAGTGTCAGAGACGGCTGACCGCGTGATCCCGTCGGTCAGTCCTGCCACCTCGGCCACGCCTGTCCCGGCCGAACAGGCCGAACAGGAACCGAATGATGATTACACCGCCGCACAGGTGGTTTCGCTGCCCGTGACGGTGTCTGGTGTCATCAGCCCTGCCAGAGACGCCGGGCTCAGCAGTGCAGGCAGGGCGACGGCCCCGCAGGACGGGGAGACGGCCCCGCAGGACGGGGAGACCGCCCCGCAGGATATCGACAGCTTTCGATTTTCAGCCCGTGCGGGCCAGCAGGTACTGATGGAGGTGCGTGCGGCGCGTGACAGCTCACCGCTCGATTCTCGTATTGAGGTTCTGGATCAGGACGGGCAGCCCGTCCTGCAGACGCGTCTGCAGGCGGTGCGCGATTCGTACTTCGCGTTCCGTGGCAAGGACGCTCGCACCACAGATGACTTCCGGCTGTTCAACTGGCAGGAAATGGACCTGAACCAGTATGTTTACGCTGACGGCGAAGTCGTGCGGCTCTGGCTGTACCCGCGGGGCCCGGATTCCGGCTTCAAGGTCTATCCGGGCTCGGGCAGCCGGTACACGTATTTCGGCACGACCGCCACGTATCATGCACTCCAGTCGCCGGCTTTTGTCGTTGTCCCGCGAAGTCCCGCCGAAAGCATTACTGAAAATGGGCTGCCCGTATTCCCGGTCTACTATGAAAATGACGACGACCCGCTGCGGGAATGGGGCAGCGATTCGCGTCTGATGTTCGTGGCTCCGCGGGACGGTGATTACGTGCTTCGGCTCACCGATGCACGCGGATTTTCCGGAAGCGACTTCCGCTACCAGCTGACACTCCGCGCTCCGCGTCCGGATTTCAAAGTCGGGCTGGACGTTGCCAAAGTCAGCCTGTACCCGGGCACGGGGCGCGAACTGGTGTTTACAGCCACGAGAATTGACGGATATACCGGCCCGATTGAACTTCTGGCAGACCTGCTGCCGCCAGGTCTGGCGATTTCGCTGCCGACTCAGATTGAGCAGGATCAGCAGCAGGCAGTCGCCACTCTGTCTGCAGCCGAGGATGCCGTACCGCCCGACGCCGAGTCGGTGCAGAAGATCCGTTTCCACGCTCGGGCTGTGATTGGCGGCACTGAAGTTGTGCGTGAGATCGGCGGCATCACGGAACTGAGCCTGGGCGAGAAACCCGGAATCCGGCTGGCGATCCACTCGGGTGAGGTTTCGGCGGCTGACGCATCCGCCCCGGTTTCAGAACTCACCGTCTATGCGGGAGAGACCATCCGCGCGATCGTCCGCGCCACACGAACAAACTTCGATGGTCACATCGAGCTGGGGAAGGACGGTGCAGGTCGCAATCTGCCGCATGGTGTGTACGTCGATAATATTGGCCTGAATGGTCTCATGATTCTGCAGAATCAGGTGGAACGTGAGTTCTTTATTACGGCCGCACGCTGGGTGCCGGAATCCGACCGACCATTCTTTCTGAAATCCAGTGTTGACGGTATTACCTCGCATCCGGTGATGCTGCGAATTCGACATCGCGGCGCGTCAGATTCTCCGGCAATGGCATCCGTGCCAGCTCCGGCAGAGAATGACGCGGGTCCGAAAGAGT
>SYLK01000006.1 GCA_005809115.1 Planctomyces sp.
AGCTCCGACGCCAGCACCTGAATTTCCGCGGGATCCGTCGCCTGCTGAGCGGACAGGGCGACGTTGCGTGCCCGCAGGATCAGACTCCCGGCCTCACGCAGCTGGACATGAGACTGTTCGAGTCGTGACTGCACGTGCGTCAGTGAGGTTACCTGGGCATTGATTCGTTCGAGTCGGTCTCTCTGGATCAGACTTCTGCGCACCGCAGTCGGATCATCTGCGGGGCGTTGAATTCGTACGCCGCTGCTGATCTGTTGCTGGACCCGAAACAGCTCGTTCGACTGTTCTCCAAGGAAGCGGCGAGCCGTGGCGGCGGCCAGGTGCTGAGTGACACGGAAGGATGACATTGGTCGGTGATTTCCTCACAGGCAGTCAGGTGATGCGGCTTTCCGGCGCCTTCGTCCGGAGGGTCGTGTCCCGGCTAGCGGATGATTCGCAGGAGTTCGTCCAGAGTGTCGTTGACCGTCGTGATATATCGCGCAGCGGCCTGATAGGCCCGCTCGACTTCCAGCATCTTCAGCATCTCTTCATTGCTATCAACCCCGGAAGCAGCATCGCGGTCCTGTTCCAGTCGCTGCTGATGTTCCTGCAGCTGTGTGGTGCGACTTTCTGCAGCCTGGACGTCCAGGCCGGTCGCCGCCGTCATGTCCGCCAGTTCCTCCACGAAATTGCGATCGCTCAGCGCCGGGAAACGCACGTCCCGGATTGCCGCCAGCCGCGCAAAATTCAGCGCATCGCCCGGAGTGCCGGTTCGGGATCCGGCCAGACTCCGCGGTGACTGCAGGATATCCGGCCGGACCTGCAGGTCGCCCGCCGTGGAACCCAGAAACAGGCTGTTGATTCCCAGCGCTGACAGAATCCCGGTCTCATCCGGGTTCGCCGTGACTGGCAGCACCGCCTGATCAGCCGCCGCAACAGTTCCGCTGCCCAGCTGCAGCGAAACTCCGTCACGTACCGTCAGGGCTGCACCGACTTCATAACCCTCGCCCACGCTCAGTGTCGCCAGAACCTGACCGGACTGGTCACGTACGGTTGCGGTCAGGCCCGGCGTTACACCGACAGTGCCGGCGCCCGAGAATGACACAGTCCAGTTGTCATTCTGCGTCCCGGTGTACTGACCGGAGAACCGCGGCGTGCCGGTACCACTGAAATTTGTCAGGTCAGCCTGATTGTCCGTACGACCGGCGAAGTCGAATTCGATTCCCGCTTCCGCTCTGATCGTCAGTGTCTGACGCACATCGTCGACGTCAGCGGCAATTCCTGAGACGGCGTCCAGCCTTGCGGCGACGTCCTGCAGCGACTCCACGGCCGGGTCCATCGCAATCCGGGTCGTGTGACGCACACCGGTTCCTCGGTCCGTCACAGTCACTGAGAGCGTACCAGCACGGATGGCGAACGCGGGTTCGCTGTCCGCCAGGGCACCGCTGACAGTCTTTAACGCCCGAGTGGAATTCAGTACGGTGAACGCCCCTGAATCCGTCGTGCCGATCGCATGCTGCTGGTCAACCGCCCGCACGAATTGCTGCGCCATCTGATTCACGCGGTCGCGAATCGCCGGAATGGTTTCGTTGCGGGCATCCAGAAGTGCACGCAGGCGACCGGAATCCAGTGGCACAGGCTGATTGTTCCCTTCGCGGGTCAGCACCATACTGCCGTTGCTGAGACGCTGCAGCTGGAATTGAGGTGCCAGCGCGACGAACTGGGTCCCGCCGGCGACCGCGACCGATTCACGCCCACCCTCGCCGACATCCACGTCCACGGGGACGTATTCCGCCAGTTCCAGCAGTAACTGGTCGCGACGGTCCAGCAGATCCCCGGATGGTCCTGCCTGCCCCTGGGTCGCGAAAATTTCACGATTGGTCGCGGCGATCTGCTCCAGCACCCGATTCAGATGGTCGACGGAACTCCGGAGTTCCCCCTCCACATCAGTGGTGAGACTGTCCAGCCCCTGGTCCAGGCGGGTGAAACCGGCTGACAACTCGACTGCGGACGTCAGAAACTCCCGACGCACTGTCAGATCCTGCGGGGCGTTGGCCACTTTCTCCAGACGATTGAAAAACGCCGAAAGATTCGCATGGATCGATGACTCGCCGGGTGTCAGCAGAGACTCGATCTGTCCGGCGGTATGCAGCGTCTGTCGGCTGGCGGCCGTCAGTGTCTGATTCCGCAGCAGCGCCGCTTCCACAGCTGCGTCGCGCAACCGCGTGATCCTGAGAATCTCGACTCCGGAGCCGATCTGCAGCGGATCCGAACGCTGCGGCGCACGACTCACCTGATCAACACGCTGGCGGTGATAGCCGGGTGTCGCAGCATTGGCGATGTTATGCCCCAGAGTCGTCAGCGTCTGCTGATGGACCCGCAGTGCCGACAGACCGATATCGAGTGACTTCATGACGTTCTGCTTCCGTCCGCACTACCAAACCTGTCAGCCGGCAGGCGGATCATCCGAAAAGTCATGCCGGGTCGCGTTCCGCCGCGTGACCGCCTCCCGCCGCGTGACCGCGGTCCGCCGCGTGACCGTGCTCCACCGCGTGACGGCCTCCCGCCGTACGACAGGCACTGCAGCGAAATCACTTTCTCTGCTCTGCCGTCCGGAGATGCCGGTATCAGCAGGGCG
>SYLK01000532.1 GCA_005809115.1 Planctomyces sp.
TGTGTGCCGAGGCATACCGCTGCACAGCCATTCCGATGATCTCACGCGCCTGTCGCTCGCATTGCTGCCGCACGTCGGCCTCATGCTTCATCAGCAGGGCACCGGTTTCCTCTGCCATCTCCCGTTCCAGACGCTTCAGGAGCAGGTCAGAGGCATTTTCCCGGCTGAGTCCGCTGATCTGGTAGAGCTGTTCCTGTTCTTCCTTCAGCAGGCGATTCAGCTCCGCCTCCTTGGCATCCATGGCCTTCGAACGCTCAGCCAGTTTCTGCTGTGTGGTCTGCAGCATCTTCTCCTTCTTACGGAAGGAATCCTGCTGTTCTTCGAGTTGCGCGTCGCGCCGATCCAGTTCACGTTCCCGGCTGCGCTGCTGATTTCGCTGTTCATCCAGCTTTGCCTCCATCGCCTCTCGACGCTTCAGCATCTCTTCCTTCAGCTTCAGCTCCTGATCCTTCAGCAGGTTCTCTGCATCGCGTTCAGCCTGACGCAGGATGTCATCGCGAGTCTGATATGCCCCGGCCTTGAGCAGCCTTTCTGCAAAAAATCCGACAGCCAGACCCAGGACGCCGGCAATGATGCCAACGACCAGCGGTACTTCCATGGAATTCGCCCCCTATTGTTCAGTCGGACACCGCATCCCGGATTCCGGGTCTGGATACCGAGCAATCGCAGCGAACTTACCACTGATCATCGTTTCTGCCCGCCTGATCAACACAGACCGAATCCACCGGACCCGGTCGGACCTGCCGCATCACACAGATTCGCCGATGGATAACCGTCGGGCATCAGATCAGACCGGACTTGCATCTGTTCCACAGCCAGCAGGATCCCGGTCCGGGCAGCACCCACTGCTCCGGCGGCCACCGGCGGGCTCTGCCAGATCGACTGCGCCCGCAGCGCGGCGTCACTCCCTGCACGGAGCATCCCGCTGTCGACCGCGGCAGATCTGCCGGGCCACAGCGGGAACAACGCGCACAGAACGATCAGCAGCAGGATCGTGATGCCAGCGGCGATCATATGTTGAAACAATGTGACATGGGACAAAAATTTGTGGTTGCGCGTGTTGCTCAGGCAACATCGCGCTGCTGGATTCTCAGGTTCACAGCGGGCCCGCAGACCTTTTCTGTCAACACTCGTCCCGAAGAAGATGCTATCATGATCCTGCGCCCCCTTCAGAAAAAGACCGCAGCATGCTATCAAAGCCCGCCGGCAGGTCAACCGCCCGGGTGAGTTCCCTGACAGATCAGCCCTCAGGGGAGTCCGGAGTTCCGACGGAACAGCTGCGGCACCGGCCTCTGTTCCTGCCGCCCCGCACGCTTTTCTCGCACCCGGAAGACCGAACATGACCGATCCTGAAATGCCCGCTGCGGATGCGAGAAATGCCGTGGAAAAGTTCTTCGGCTGCCTCGAGGAGGGTTACGCCTGCTGCGGCGGGGCAGGGCGAAGACCGCTGCTGGCTGTGTCCGGCGGATCCGACAGCGTGGCGCTGCTGACGGGAAGCGTACGACTCCTGCGGTCAGGCGGTTCTGAAATCCATGTGGCACACGTGAATCACGGGCTGCGCGGCCGCGACAGCGATGCCGACGCCGAGTTTGTGCGACACCTCGCTGCAGAGCACGGCCTGCCCGTGTTCCTGCTCTCCGCCGATGTGAGAGCCCGACAGCAGGCTGGCGGAAGCCAGTCACTGGAAGAAACCGCTCGGCGCATGCGATACCAGCTGCTCACCGAAACAGCCGCAGCGCAGCGTCTGGACTGCGTGGTGACGGCTCATCACCAGGACGACCAGGCCGAGACGATCGTGCATCACATCCTGCGCGGCACCGGGCTGAGGGGACTGCAGGGGATGGCGCTGCACAGGCCGCTGGGACAGGGCATCCCCCTGCTGCGGCCTCTGCTGCACACCAGCCGTCAGACGATTCTGGATTATCTCACCTGCTGCCGAATTCCGTGGTGCACTGATGCATCCAACACCGATACCGGCCTGACGCGGAACCGCATTCGACATGAACTGCTGCCACTGCTGCAGCGGGATTTCAGTCCACAGATCACACGACGCCTCACCAGCCTCGGCCATCAGGCCGGTGAGGCCGTAAGTTGTCTCGATCAACTGGCCGACCGCGTCCTGACAGAGTCTGTCCTGGAGCGCACCCCCGACATCATCCGCCTGGATCGATCACGACTGATCACTTGGCCTGTCTTTCTGATCCGACACACACTGTGCGTGATCTGGGCACAGCAGGACTGGCCGCGTCAGAAGATGACCTCGGCCCACTGGACGCGCATGGCCGGCATGATTCGCGATGCCGCCCCCCGATCCCGTTCGCTGCCCGGCACGATTGAACTGTCCGTCAACGATCGCCTGGTGCGACTCATCCGGGGTCCCGGCACATCTTGTCACGACACCCTGGCCGAGGTTCCCTGAGCAGTCCCCGGCGCGCTGGCAGACAGGCCAGGGGAACCACGACTCTGACGCTCAGCAAAACTGTTTCGCCTTTTCGGGCAGGCCACGATTTCCTGGCAGAATCGCGCCAGCTGCCGAACCATCTCAGCAGAATTTTCGGAGGCAAAAATTTTCAGACCGCAGCCCGAGGGACAGTGCGATAGACTTCCCATGTGATCTCCCGCTCCGGAAATCGCTCTCACAATCTCCTCTCATGAGAAAGGTCTTCGCTATGCGCTGGATTGTAACGTTGTCGGCCGCTGTCGTGGCTGGCATGATCGGTGCCGCCCATGCCGATTCCACGCCGAACGCAGCAGTGAGCTCGGCCGTTCAGACGCCCCGGGTGGTCTCTCGCATTCCGACAGAGCCCCCGGCCACAGTGGCTGAGACGGTCACAGCGCCGTCCGACGCCAGGGAAATTCAGCAGGCTCAGTACGTGACGTCATCGCGTTCCGGCTTTCGCCCGCTGACTGTACAGCGCCGATCACAGGCGCCGTTTACCCGAATCATGGAACTGGAACGCCGCAAGAACGCCTGGCTTCGTTCCATGTTTCGCTGACGGTGTCCAGCCATATTTCTCCGTCGGTGCTGCACAGGCGCTGGTGCCGACGTAACAGCCTGCCACTTCAGTAATACTTAGAACCCCTAACAAAA
>SYLK01000533.1 GCA_005809115.1 Planctomyces sp.
CGCTGCCGCAAGGCCCGGAAGGATCCCGGTCAGTCGAGTGGCGTCGGTGGCAGAAATTGCCGCGATCGTGGTAAACCCGCCCCCGGCCGCCGGGGTCGACTCCACCATCGCGCTGACGTAGCCCGTCCGGATCCCGTCCTGTGTGAGTTTGACCAGATCGCTGAAGGCCTGTTTTGTCGCGGCTTTCTCTTCGGCGGTCATCGTCGTGGAGGCATCCGTATCATGGTCCACATCGTTCCGGACCAGATCCAGAAACTCAACCACGTTGGCCTGACGAAGCTGGTCGATCGGGTGATTCACGCGAACAGACAGCGCCGAGCCATCTCTTCTGGGGACGGCGCCGAACGGGTCCGGCTGAGTTCCAAACAGACGAATGCTCTCAGCCAGCGAAGTCCCGGGAATCGCCGTGGCGCTGAACTTCAAGGACGCCTGATGAGTGTCACGGCTGAGATGCGCTGCGGCCCTGATCGACTTCGCTTCCACCATCAGTCGTTCGCCTTCGTCCAGCTGATGCCGGAGCAGCATGCGTCGCAGCTCGAACCGCGTGATGGATTCGTCAGGTCGCTTCCGGATCGTGTCCATGCTGAGCTTGCGCAGGTCGGAGAATGCTCGACGGCGTTTCGCCTGGTCCTCCGGTGTCTCAGCCGGGTTCACTCCAGCAGCAGCAATACTGATTCCAGGGCCAGTCTCAGCGGTGATGTCTGCCCGCGGATCCCTGGCCTTCAGGATTACCTGGCGAAGGAGCTGAAGGTCTTCCTTGTCTGTGGTCAGCAGAAAGATGCCATAGCTGACATCGGGCAGGATGTGCAGCCAGCCCACGTCATCGTTCTCTGTCCCGTCGATCAGATACAAATTGTGATTCTGCGAATCCCGTCTGGTGGCATACCCCGAGACTTCCATGTTTTCCCGGAAATCATCACCCATTTTCTGCGTACCCTGCGGCTTGACCAGGGGAACCCAGAACTGAAACACCGTGGGAGTGACACCCGTCAGGACATCGACCCGAATCGGCTGGTCACCGTCCACGCCAACCACCAGCGCTTCCGTGAAGTCCCGGATATTCTCCCACTGCTCCTGCTCGGTCTCCGTCGTGAGATCAATCAGTGACTTCAGATCGGCCAGCAGCGCAGTAACGCCCGGATGGGAAATCGAGATTGCTGAATGGTGCGGTTCCTGCGCAAAGCTTGCGGCCGAAACCGTCCAGGTCGTCACAACAGTCAGCAGCATCAGAATGGCGGTGAGAGTCTTGTTCATCCGAGTTCACCAGTGAAAAAGGCGGTAAGACGTGTCAGCCTGAGACCGAACACGTTCAGGGGTTCGCGGATTCTATGCGTTTTTGACAAGACAGGTAAAGACAGGCTTCATCGCGACGCTGCGATACGCGACTGCAGATGAGTCACTCGGGCCACAGGCAGCGGGATTCCGGCGGTTCACTGCTCAAGGATTTCCAGCCAGACGGCGTCAACCCTCGTGCGGCCAGCGGAACTGCTCCCGCCAGACAACTCGATCTCCAGCAGATTGAACGGTCGGAGGAAAGGGCGGATATCGACGACGTGACAAACAGCGGGACTTTCGCCAGCGTCACCAGCGGGCGCCGGCCCAGGTGTCATCAGTGGCACGGCGGTGACTTCCATCGAATGCGGTACCTGACCGTTGATGACGACTCGGCGAAGAGTGCGGCTCGACAGGATCTGCAGCCGGATGGCGGTCGTGTCCTGAAGTCCGCCGGGGCAATGGAATCGCCTGCTCAGCCATCCGGTATGATCGCCCAGTTCGCCAGGTTCCTCGAATGGAAGCTGAATTCTGCTGGCAGCACACGATCGACTGGGTGAATGCCCGACGGTCGATTCCGGGGGACTCGCCGAGTTTCTGCCGGTTGCGCCGGTTTCCGCGGACGTTCGGAATTCCCATGGTCCGGCCAGGCGAATTCGATGACTTGGCATGAGCGGAAATAACTGGCCGAGGAGGTCAACTGAGCGTGGAATGGCAACAAAAAAAGCGATCCGGCCTGACCAGCCGCATCGCTTTTTTCTGAGCGAGGCCGACGGGACTTGAACCCGCAACCCTCGGATCGACAGTCCGATACTCTAACCAATTGAGCTACGGCCCCTCGCAACGCAACCACAGATTAACAAGACAGCGCGGCGGATTCAAGGGAGCGAATGCGACAATTTCCCGAGTTCAGGTGGCGGGTGTTAACGGCGAGGAGGTCGTGGGCCTCGATCGCCGCCGCGGGAGTCCCCCCCACGACCAGCGTTCCCGCCACTCGAACGTCCGCCCCGGCCACCACGGTACCCGGCTCGCTGACTTTCGCTGTCTGTGGGGGACTTGATCTCAAGAAAACCGATCGCTTCTTCCCAGGTCGGAATGTCGGCAAACTCGGCGGCGACGCGACTGCGTGCTGCGCTGTCTTCGCGGGGCGCTCGAGTCGCATCACGCTCTTCATCTCTCCGACCTCGAGGTGCGACGGATTCCGTACGTGGCCTGTCGGCCGGACGCCCCGACGGACCTCGAGGCACTTCCCTGGCGCGTTCGGTATCGCTGCCCGACGCTTCAACCGGCCGGCTGGGTGCACTTCCGCGACGCCGCCTTCCTCTGCGAAGCGTGCTGCCATCCGATTCTTCCTCCTGGTCGTCCTTTTCACGTTCGAGGTCGATCTCACCGGATCGTCCTGCGGCATTCACCGGTTCATCAGCGAATCGATCCTCGGCTTCATCGTCCGGTCGTCGACGAACCGGAGCTTCACCAGCGGGTCGGTCAGACTCCTCACGTCCCCGAGTTCTTCCGCGACCGCGTCGACCACGTCGTC
>SYLK01000534.1 GCA_005809115.1 Planctomyces sp.
CGCGGACAGTGATCTGGACGGGACACCGGACGCGGCGGATTCCCATCCGCTGGATCCACTGAACGGCTGGGATCTGCGAGAAGCCGGTCCGGACGGGATCTTCGATACAGCGGCCACGCCGAGCACCGACGATGTGGTGTACGACCTGCGGCTGGCCAGCACCTACACCACCGGCACCAGCATTTCGCTGCAGGTTTATGACGGACCGCTGGCTGAGGGACATTACCAGCTGACGATCACTCCGTCGATTGCTGACACCGTGGATAACCCGCTTGACGGGAATCGGGACGGAACTGGCGGCGACGCATATGTGCGGACATTTTCCGTGGACTTCGATGAGAGCCGAATCTTCGAGGGGCGCTCAAACGGAACATTCGCGACAGCAACGCCAATTTCGCTGCGGGAAAATCCGACGGGGCGAGGATACTTTTTGGGGCGCGGGATTGGCTCGATCGATCCGAACAATGATCTGGACTACTGGAGTTTTGCGGCTCAGGCGGGGGACCGCCTGGGTGTCGCCGTGGACACGCCGAACAGCGGCATTTCCATTGGCCCGCGACTGTACAATTCCGCGGGCAGTGAGGTCAGAAATGGTTTTGGAACGGGGCCTGGTAACGACGGTTACATCAGCCACTACGTGATTCCGTCGACCGGGACGTACTACGTTCGACTGGAACACTGGACGGACGCCAGTATTGGCAGCTACGAGCTGCGAGTCGAGCTGGCTCGGGGGATCGATCTGGAATCGGACGAAAATTATGCCAACGACTTGATTAGCGGAGCGGATCCGCTGACCTATTCGACGTCCGGCAACCAGCGGAACGCCACGGTCGCCGGCACGATTATGTCGGGCGAGAGCGGCAATGTGGACGAGGACTATTTTGCACTCGGAAACGTGCAGGCTGGCGAAACCGTTTTTTCTCGGGTCACGCTGCCCTCCGGCAGCACGCTCCGGCCGATCATTGAGATTCGCAACGCTGCCAATGCCGTCGTATCGATCAACCCCAATCCGACTGATGCATCGATTGCGCGGTACGACATTCAGACGTCCGGACAGTACTACGTCGTCATTCTCGGTCAGGGCGGTCAGGGTCCGGACGGCCAGTATCTGCTGGACACGACGATCGGTCCCACCAGTGAGCTGCAGTTTGCGGATCTGAGTGTCACGAGTATTGCTATTCCTTCGAGTGCCAGTTCGGGTGACACCATCGCGATTCAGTGGACTGCCGGAAACTTCGGCACGGCCGCCACGGATGTATCGACGTGGTTCGACCGGATTGTGCTTTCGAGCAATGACGTGTATGGCGACGGGGATGACCGGCATCTCACATCGGTGCAGCACACGGGAACCTTGTCGGTGGGCCAGAGTTACACGTCATCCGCGAATATCACACTGCCACTGGATGCGTCCGGGCTGCGGTACGTTTTCATCCAGACGGATGAGCAGAGCGACGTTTTTGAGTTCACGCTGACCGACAACAACGTGTCCCGCAGTACGGGCCTGACGGTCACACTGTCCCCATTGCCTGACCTGGTGATTGAGAATCTCGCGGGCACAGCTCGGACGGACGGCACGGTGGCCGTAACATGGAACACCGCGAATCGCGGAACCGGTTCTGCTGCAGGAGGATTTACGGAACGATTCCTCGTCCGCAACGAAACCACGAACACTGTCGTGACCGATACATTACTGTCAGTTCCCGGCAGCATTTCCGCCGGTGCGATCCTGGCGCGTTCACAGGATTTTCCCGTCGCCACCTCCGGTGTGTACTCCGTCACGATCACAACTGATGTCGGCGACAGCATTTTCGAATATACCGGCACAAGTCACCTGGCCGGCGAGCAGAACAATTCGACACAGTCCACCTTCACGTTCACGGTCGACTTGCAGGTAACAGGCTCGACTGTCACGCAGTCTGCAGTGGCAGTGACCCAGGGTGTCGATCTGAGCTGGACCGTCACGAACTCCGGAACCGGTGTGGCGAACTCGGACTGGACGGACCGAATTTATCTGTCTGAAGATGCCGTGTTTCAGTCGGGAAGCGACATTCTCATCTTCTCGCAGGCAATCAGCACTCAGACTCCGCTGGCCCCGGGTGCGAGCTTCACCACGAGCGGTTCCGGGACTGTTCCGGGCAGCACGCGTCCCGGTCTGTATTACGTCCTGTTCATCGCGGATGCGTCCGGCAATCAGGTTGAGACGAATGAGTCCAACAATGTCCGCGTCCATTCGCAGCAGGTGGAGGTGCGAGCGTCGGACCTCGTCGTGGAGAATCTGGACGTCAGCCCGAGCGTCCCGCAGGCCGGCGGACCGGTGACGATCACCTGGCGAGATCAGAATACCGGCAATTCCGCCACACCGGTCGGCGCGTGGAGTGACCGCGTCACCGTGGTCAACACGCGAACCGGGCAGACGCTGCTGAATACGACGGTGGCATACTCGGGCGGAGCCGTGTCGGTGGGGTCTGGAGCACTGCGACAGCACGTATTCAACCTGGTGGCCGGCGACGCCGGTCTGGGTGATCTGTTGATTACAGTCACCGCCGATTCAGGCGGTGCCGTGGCGGAAGGGAATACCGCCGGCACTGGCGAGTCCAATAATTCCGCGTCCATTACGCGGACCTCCACCCTGTCGGCTTCCGCCGACCTGCAGGCATCGAACCTGGCAGTGGTCGGGCCGGCTGGTCAGGTGTTCTCCGGTGATTTGCTGACGGTGACATGGACGGTCAGCAATTCCGGACAGGGAATCACAGGAAATGGTGCACCTGGAGGAACGGTTACAGACTGGACAGACCGGCTGGTGCTTTCGACCGATACGACGTTTGGAAACGCCGACGACATTTTGCTGAGTGACGTGCCGCATACCGGAGCACTGAACGCAGCGCAGTCTTACAGCGGCACCTGGACCGGGCGGATTCCCGGAGCCACATCCGGCAATTATTTTGTGCTGGTGAAAGCCGATCACGGGACGGGATCTGGCGCAGTCTTTGAAGGGGCAGATACCGCTCCGAATGTGGCCGCGTCAGCGGCGTCGCTGGCGATTGCTGCAGAACCGTGGGCCGACCTGATCTCGAACATCACCGTTTCGCCCGCCGTGGGCCAGATGGGTCAGACGATTGATCTCGCCTGGCAGGTGACGAACAACCCTGCGAACGCGATCGCCGCAACCGCAGCGGGACCGTGGCATGACCGAGTGGTGCTCAGTCGAGATGGCGTCGTGGGCAATGCCGACGATGTCAATCTGGCCGAGTTTCCTCATTCGGGAGCGATCGCGACCGGAGCCAGTTACACGGTGGCAAAGACGGTGTCTCTGCCGTCGGGGTTTTTGGGTGACGGTTTCCTGTTCGTCGTGGCAGACGTTCGTGGAAACGTCTACGAATACACGTTTGAGAACAATAATGCCTCGGGAGCCAGACCCATCTCGGTCCAGGCGCCCGACCTGTCAGTCAGCATTGTCCAGCCGAATGCGAGCAGTGCGATCTTCGGCGAGACGATCAGTCTGAACTATACGGTGCGGAATACGGGGAATGGTCCCACGACGGGGAATATCCGGGACCGCGTGTGGCTGAGTTCGGACCGCAACCTCGGCGGCGACACGCTGCTGGCAACGCTGGATGCATCCGCCCTGCCGGTTCTCGTGGGCGGGCAATATCAGCGAGTCAATGCGCTGGTCAATCTGCCGCTCAGCGCGAGCCTGTCAGCCGGCAGCTATTTCCTGATTGTGCAGACGGACGCCCTGGGAATTCAGCCGGAGAGCGACGAGACGAATAACGTATTCGCGTCCGTTGCCTCGGTCAGCATCACGTTCCCGCCATTGCCTGATCTGCTCGTCACAGGCATCACGGTGGATGAGGCGACCGCCGGCACACTGCAGTCGGGCGGTCCGATGACCATCCGCTGGCAGACCCGCAATGATGGTGCAGCGGGAGTGAGTTCGCTGTTTCACGAGCGGATTGTCGTCACGAATGGCGGCCTGACCCTGCTGAACACAACGGTGAACCATGATGCGTCCGGCACCGGCGCCATCCTGCCGGGCGGTTCCACTGCGCGCTCATTCTCCTTCACGCTGCCCGAGGGTGCGGCAGGCGCGGGATCGCTCAGCATTTCCATCACGACGGACTCCGCCAATGAAGTGGTCGAGGGCTTCAGCGGTACTGCCGCAGAGACGAACAACACGGCCACGGCGACAGTCGCATCGCAATTGCGCCCGTATCCTGATCTGGTCGTGACGACGCTCGGTGTCACCCCGGCGACAGTTCAGTCCGGGCAGTCAGTGACGGTCACCTGGCGTACGGAGAATTCAGGCACATCGAGCGTCAGCAGCGCATTCTCAGAGCGTGTCCGAGTCGTCAACCCGTCCAATGGTCGCGTCCTCGTGGATCAGACCCTGGCGTACGATCCGGCAGCAGACGGAAACATCGGCCCGGGACAGGCAAAAACGCGGTCGCTGAACATAACCATCCCGGACGTCTCGGACAGCGTGGGCAATCTGACCGTCACTGTCACGACTGACCAGTCCGGTGCAGTTTTCGAGTTCAATGTGTCCGGCACCGGCGAATCGAACAACGTCGCCAGTACCTCTGTGACGGCGACATTGGCGCCCTATCCGGATCTTGTGATATCGGATGTCACCGGGCCATCGGGCGAGGTGATTGCTGATCCGGCGCGCGTCACGGTCGGCTGGACGGTGACAAATTCCGGAACTCGCCAGGCTGTGGCGGGCAACTGGTTTGATGTGATCTATGCCTCGAGAGACACGATCTTCGGCAACGCAGATGACGTTGAGCTGAGTCGGATCAGCCGCTCGGCCAGTCTTTCCGTGGGCGGATCCTACACGCGGACCGAGCAGATCGTTCTGCCGCCGGCATTCACCGGGCGGTATTATGTGTTCGTGCGAGCTGACGGTACCGACGGGGTGTTCGAGAACGGCAGCGAGGCCAACAATGCGGCTCGATCGGCGAATTTCGTGGACGTCATGCCGATCCCGTATGCGGATCTCGTGGTGCCGTCGGTCAACGTGCCGGGTCCCGCATCAAGCGGACAACCTCTGCGGGTGCAGTGGCGGGTCGAGAATCGCGGGATTGGGCTCACAAATCTGAGCAACTGGACTGACGCCGTGTGGCTGGCGACAGACGCGGCGGGCACGAACCGGGTCAATTTTCTGGGGTCATTTACGCACTTCGGCCAGCTGGCGGTGGGCGACGGATACGACCGCACGGTGGATGTTCGACTGCCGGAAGGCCTGACGGGGTCATTCTATGTCGTCATCCTGACCGGTGGTGTGTTCGAGTTTCTGTACACGAACAACAACACCGGAGTCTCGGGTGTCTTTGGTGTTCTGCTGACGCCGCCACCCGACCTGACGGTCACCGAGATTGTTGCCCCGACGCTGGCGGTGCAGGAGGCCACGTCCATTGATCTGCAGTGGACAGTTCAGAATGTGGGGGCCGGCGGGGCGGAGGGCTTCTGGCTGGACACGGTCTACCTTCGGAAGGTAGGTGATCCCAACGCGCCCACGGTTTCGATCGGGACGTACCGGTTTGACGGGCCTCTCGCTGCCGGAACGTCGTACACCCGCCGCGAACAGGTGACACTGCCGTCTCATCTGTATGGCCTGTACGAAGCCGTTGTGACAACGAACTTCAACGGCCGTCTCTACGAACACGGGGCCACAGCCAATAACACGCGCGTCGATGACACGTCAATTCCGATTACGCTGCTGCCGCGTCCTGACCTGAGAGTCGACAGCATCCTGGCGCCGGCACAGGCCGACCCGGGCCAGACGATTGCCGTGGACTTCACCATCATCAACCAGGGGAATGCGGCCACCACGATTCCCCACTGGACCGACCGCGTCTTCCTCTCCCTCGACCCGACAATCAGCTCCGACGATATCCTCATCAGTGCACTCGGCAATCAGTCAGCCCTTGATCCGACTGAGAGCTACCGGACGACGACCGCCGCGGTGGTGGTCCCGCTGCGATTCCGCGGTACGGTCTACGTCATCGTCCAGGCCGATGCCATCGGTCAGGTGGACGAGTTCCCCAATGACGCCAACAACGTACGATTCGTCGAGTTGTTCGTCACCCCGCAGCCATTGCCGGACCTGGTCGTCAGCAATGTGGTCGTGCCGACGCAGGTC
>SYLK01000535.1 GCA_005809115.1 Planctomyces sp.
CTGAGTCTGAATTCGGATCAGCAGCTCCGAGCTGCCGTCTTTTCCTCCGTGGCTGATGCGGGAAGGGGGAATGCCACAGGCTCGACGGCAGAAAGCTCGCGGTCGCCGCAGCGGCGACCGGAAACCGACGAATTGCTGACGGCGTTGTCCGAGCAGTCGCTGGCTCCGATCGAGATCGACGGCGACTGGGCCACGCGGGCAGACCTGCTGCTTCGCGAAGAGTCCGCAGTGGCGCCAGCCATGTCAGCTCCGCTGCCGGGCGTCGGTTCGACCGCCGGACAGAGACTGGAAGAGCTGGCAGTGCTGTTTCCCGAACGGACGGGAACACTGGCTCAACGAATCGCGCTGGCGGAGCAGCTGATGCGCGAGGGACGGCTTGCCGCCGCTGAAGCTTTTCTGACGACAGACCTCGCGCGGCGTTCGGCAGATGTCCCGGGCGAGCAACTCGTGCGGGATACCCGAGTCGACCTCCTGCGACAGATTCGGGGCAATGTGACCGAATTGGGGGCGGCCGATGCTGCGGCAGTTTCCGCGTTGAATCAGGATGCCGTTGCACCCGTCGTTCAGCCCCTCAGCATCCGGTCAGGCCTGCTGCAGGAGTCTGCACAGTTTCGGACCGAGGATTCGCTGTCCACGGAACTTTCCCGGTTCCGACCTCAGGAGTCGTCGTTGGCACCGGACGCCTCATTATGGATGCCGGGACAGCAGACCGACGGTACTCACACTCTGGGCCGATTTTCTCTTCGCAGTGGATCGCTGACGGACGAAGTCAGACTGCCCTTCCATCTGCAGAGTCTGCGCACCGCCGGTGCGAACGAGTTATCTCCGGGGCTGATGTGCGCGGCCGGTGGAAGCTCGCTCGGTGTTGTCTGGACTGGTCGTCCGGGCTTCGCCCGTCTGCTGTGGAGCCGGGATATCCGAGCAGAAAACCGCTTCCGGCCATCAGCGATTGCGCTGGGCCCAATGGGTTCGGATCATCTGATCTGGCAGTCAGGAACGCGACTGCATTGCTCGCATCCGCTGACCGGCCGTGACCTCTGGACACGCGCATCGAGTCAGTCGTCGTCGAATCCCGCGATCGATGTGTTTGTGCCGGAAGTCTCCATCTTCGGGGACCGCAGTGTGACGGCGGTGCTTTCGCTCGATTCGGGAAAGTACCGCCGGTTCCGTACTGCCGACGGTCGCTGCCTGCAGTCCGGAAGACTGACCCTGAATCGCAGTCACCCAGCCATCGCCTTTGGCAGTCGTCTGTTGTACGGTGACGAGACATCCCGACTGAGAATGTTCGATGCAGTGACGGAACAGGATCTGCTCGACAGCCAGGATGCCATTTTTCTGCCGTCCATTGAACATCCCTGTCGCCAGGTGTCAGAGGGTCGGGTTGTGGTCGTCAGTCGTCACCAGGAGATTATCCTGATCGATACCCTGAAGGGATCGGTGGTGTTTCGCACTTCCGTGGCCAGTCAGATGCAGACCGGGTTCGTCTTCGGCTTCACCGCATTCGAACGCCGGGGACGATTGCTGGTCGGCCTGCATGATGAGCAGCCATTCGGCACAACCTATCAGGCTGAATCACGACTGGGGGAGCCGCAGGTGGAGTTCGGTTCGCTGTTCTGCCTGAATCCGCAGACCGGACAACTGCTCTGGGACGGCCGGGGACGGCGCACTGAACCTTCGGTCCTGCCCCCGATTGCCGGCGATCCCTCCGACTTGCTGATCGCCTGGTCATGGGTCGGGATTGAGCCGGACCGTCGCTTCCGTCAGGCATCACGCAGACTGCGGGTCCAGGTGATCGACCTGCTGTCCGGTGAACTGCTGGCGGAAAACAGCGATTTTCCGCCAGCCTTTCCGCTCCGCTGCGTCCATGATGCGGACCGTCGCGAAACGGTGCTCTATTGCCACGGCTCCGTCATCAGATGGACCGAATAGACGGCTCCCGTCATGGCGAATCTGAAGTCGGGGTAGCGGGATTCGCCGCATTCAGGATTTCCGCGATTCGACTGGCGATTGCCATCCGGCGACGCGACACATCATCGTTCTCGGTCCCGCTCATGATCTGGAGCCGGGATAACATTCGGTGCACAGCGACCTGACCGGGATCGATGGAGACCGCATGTTCAAACGCCCTGGTCGCGGCAGCGTAGTCCTCTCGCTTCAGCTCACAGTTTCCCAGCAGGATCCAGTCCGCAGCATTGCGACGCAGGCGAATCAGCTCGTGGGCCAGGTCCGCCGCTTCGTCGGTTTGTCCTTTTCTGAACTGATGGTCGGCCAGAATTGACATCGCTCCGGCTCGAATGGCGGGCGGCAACTGCGAGTCTTCGAGCGTTTCAGCCGCGAATACCGGCGCCTGCGGATCACCGGCCGCACCAAAGATCTGTGCGAGCGACCCAGTGACCTGTCCGTCGCTTAACCCGGAGCCACGAACACTCTCCAGCAGTCTCTGCGCAGGCTGCCGCTCGGCCTTCAGAAATCGACCACCGTCGCGTGCGGCATATTCAAAATGGGCCAGCCCCAGCGACCGCAGACGATCGCTTTCCGCCAGGTGCGACAGATCAAGTAATGGCTCGAGTTCTCCTGTGCCTGCCGGCGGCTCCTGCCGCGGCTCCTGCCGCGGAGAGTGAATTCCGATGCGATGGTGCGTAAACGCGAGATGAATGATGTCTGTCGGACCTATCGGCATGTGACAGTGCGTGCAGTCGTTGTCGCTGCTCTGAAACTCCCGCACGGCCGGATCCACCCGGCAGTCGGCCATCTGATGGCAGTCGAGACAGATTGTCCGGTAATAGGCCGATCTCTGTTCCGGAGCGGGAGTCTGATGCGGATTGTGGCATGTCAGGCACGTCAGCGTTTCAGACTGCTGGTAGCACGGGCTTTGCTCAAGCTGTTCACTGTGGCCCACGACTGTCATTGAAATTTCCGGAACCGAGCGACGGAAGAACTGCAGGTACTCCTGCAGCGGCAGGCCAGGCCGATAC
>SYLK01000536.1 GCA_005809115.1 Planctomyces sp.
CTCAAATCGCTGCGCCATAGCCTTGCCCGAGGTACTCCGTTTGGAGATACTCGCTGGCAGACAACAACGGTTAAACAGCTCGGTCATGAGTCATTTCTGCGACCCCGAGGCAGGCCACAGCAGACAAATAAGTAGCATGTCCCCTTTTGTGCATTCGGCGTTTCCCCTGCGGTGCGGAGGACAATTCCCGTACTGAAAACGGAAAACTGAAATCTGCGTTTCCGGCCTGACAGGCCACCACAATACAGCCCCGGGGCAGAGCGAAGTCCGTCCTGGGCGGACGCAGCGATGCCCCGGGTGACGAACTTCTTGCGGGCATTCTCTTGTCGGAGATACGAGCGACCCTGATGGATGCTTCGTTGTGACAGGTCTCCCGGCCGGCCACAACAAAGCGAGCATGGAATGAATTGAGTCAGAGCCCCTCAGAGTCAATCTCTCATTCTCCTGTCTTCATTCTTCTGCCTGTGCGGTTTCCCTTCCGTAGCCGTTCGGATTCGAAAGCCGATTCCGTTCCAACCATGATCAGGCAGCAGAATGGGCGATCTGGCAGGAAAATGAAGAATGGCGAAAAATCATTCACGGCGGGCAGGCTGGGGCGCAGGTCGGCTATTCCGGGGAATTCCGGGACGACTCTCCCTCGGAAGGAATTCTGGAGCCGTGGGGGTCCGTCCGCGGTGCTGCTGTTTCCTGATCGAGTCGATCGCGGAGATCACGTCCGGTGAAGTGTTCCAGGCGTTCGGCCTGGTCGTGGATTCGGTCCCGCGGCACTCCGGCTTCGGAGACCAGGTACTGCTCCCAGAGACGGTGTGATCTGACGAGTTCGGAGCCGAGTCTCCGGCCCGCTTCGGTGAGCAGGAATGCCTGGCCCTCTCGCGAGACAAGTCGGCGGCGGCAGTGGATCGCCATCAGCAGCGGTGTGAGCCAGGGGCCTGACAACAGGACGCTTCTCAGGTCAGCCGTCGTCGGTCGTCTGACCGCGCCCCCAGCCACCTGCGCGCCACCAGCCACCTGGGTGTCACGTTCCTCCATGCGGTACATCAGGGCGATCAGGTCTTCGGCCAGAATCCGGAGGCTTAATAAATGATGACGACCTGACCTCACGATGACACCTTGTCCCGGGGAAAACAGCGCGGCCAGCAGGAACATCAGGCCGGCTGTCAGGGCCATCATGCCGGCAGTGCTGGCGCCGGGGAAGCCGAACCAGCGGGGGACCGTAATGGCTGCCACATGACCGAGCACCGCGCCAGCGGCTGCAAGCGCCGCACTGATCACCAGCATGTGACTGAGTCGGTCGGTCAGGAGCCGGGCTGTGGCGGGCGGAACGACGAACATGGCGACGACCAGGATATTGCCCACACTTTCGAAACTCGCGACGGCCGTGACTGCCACAAGAACCATCAGCAGATAATGCATCAGTCCGGCCTGAATCCCGACGGAGGTGGCGAGTGCCGGGTCGAACGACGTCAACTTCAGTTCCTTGAAGAACAGGACGACGAAACCCAGGTTGATCAGCAGTACGGTGCCGAGCACGAGTACTACCCGCGGACTCTCCTGACCGGCCACGGTGATGGTGTCGAGAGGAGTCAGCTCAATGGCGCCGTACAGCACGCAGCCGGGATCGAGGTCGACATGGTCTGCGGCCTGAACAATCATTACGAGGCCCAGTGCGAAGAGCGTCGTGAACACGACACCCATCGAAGCGCCTTCATCCACCTCACCGAATCCCCGGATCCATTCCGTGAACACGGCTGTCAGGACGCCTGCCATGACGGCTCCGGCAAACATGGCCAGGCTGCTGCGGCTGCTGCTCACAAAAAAAGCCGCCGCCAGACCGGGCAGAATCGCATGGCTGATCGCATCTCCCAGCATGCTCATCCGCCGCAGGACCAGAAAGTTGCCGGGCAGGGCAGCGGCGACTGCGCAGAGCACCCCGGCCGCAACGATCCAGCCGTCCAGTGACCAGTCCCAGACTTCCGTCAGTGTCATCAGGGTCGACTCCCGGAAGCACGGCCTGGCTGATGGTCATCGGGCAGACCCGGATCGGTGTCCGGAATCAGTGGGTGTGGACTTTGTGGCAGACCATGCACCGAGCGCCGCTGTTCCAGAAGCTCCTCCAGGCGACTGATCATCTCGGCATTCAGCACGTGTTCAATGCGGTCCGCATCACGGTCGACGCGCGAGGCAGCGATGTCCGCATGAGTCATCAGGTACAGCTCCCACAGGCGATGTTCATGGACCAGTCGCGCTGCTTCGGTGGCGCCGGCCGGTGTCAGGGCGAGGCCGCCGTCGGAGTGCACCTCAACCAGAGCCTCCTGCTCAGATCGGCGAATCTGGCGTCGCAGACGGGCGGCTGTCCAGCTCCGCAGGGCCACGACATCCGCGAATGCCACGGAATTCTCCGCGATTCGGGTTCGGTCGGCCGTTTTTCCCCGAGCCTCCAGCAGCTCATAGATGCCCCTCAGCAGGTGCTGACGATCAATCGAACGATTCAGAGACCGCCGCCGCAGCCAGCGAATCCCGATCCCTCGCTCCGGGCCAAGCAGCATGCTGACGCTGAAGGTCAGTCCGGAAACCAGCACGATCATCGGACCAGAAGGAAGTCGCGGAAGCACGGCGCTCATGGCGGAACCTGCCAGGCCGCTGACCGCGCCCAGCAATGCCGAGACGACAGTCAGTCGTGGCAGGTGGTGTGTCCAGAATCTCGCTCCGGCAGCTGGTATCACCAGCAGGGCGATCATCAGGACCAGTCCCACCGCCTGCAGGCCGATGATCGTCACCACCACCACCAGAGCCATCAGGACCAGATCCAGCCCCACCACGGGATATCCCTTTGCTCCGGCGAATCCTTCATCGAAACACAGCAGAGTCATCTCTTTGAACAGCAGCACGACCACGCCACTGCACAGGACTGCGGTCCACCCGATCAGGCGCGCGTCAGAAGCCAGCATGGATGCCGTCTTGCCCCAGATGAAAGTTTCCAGTCCGGCGGCGGATCCGGTCGAAGTCTGCTGCACGATACTCAGGATTGCCACGCCTGCGCCGAAGAACACACTCAGCACGATCCCCAGAGCGGCGTCCTCCTTCAGTCGTGTCAGATTGCGGATAAACAGGATCGAAACCATCCCCGCCACTCCGCTGACGGCAGCTCCACCCAGCAGGACCGGCAGCGACTTGCCGTCCAGTCCCAGTGTCGGGGCCAGCAGGAACGCCAGCCCGATGCCGGGCAGGGTTGCGTGGCTGAGAGCATCGCCCATCAGGGCGCGGCGGCGGAGCAGAGTGAAGCTGCCGACCAGGCCCCCGGACAGTCCCAGCAGCATGGTTCCGAGCACTACGACGCGTGTATTATAGTCCTGCAACAGCAGAACTCGGCGCCACTGTGACCGATCGGGCCACGACATCGATCGATCAGTCAGTGATCTGTGCTGGCTGCCGTCTGCAGCCATGAAAATGGAAGAAGTCAGGTCCGGTGCAGCGGCGGCAGAGGTTTCAGCCAGGACGCAGAGCGCCGCCAGAGCAAGGGCGACCCTGGCAACACACCGCGCCGTTCCTCGCGGGCGCGTGCGAGGTGCCGTGAATCGGCCGCAGGAACCCGGCAGTCGGTCGGGTGCAATTGCTGTCCGGCTGGGATGCGGCATATGATAGCACTCTCATCAGCAGCGAACTCCTGCCGAATTCGATTCGGAATGAACCTGAGGCGTTGGGCCATACCGGTCGGCAGTATACTTCAGTCCCGGACTTTTTCGCAGTGATTCAGTGAAAGGTCCCTCAGATGCCGCCTGGAGCGGATTCTCTGCCTGTCAGCGGACCAGCGTCGACCGCGGCGTCGGCACCGATTTCACGTTCCGCGGCTCCCGTGGCGTCGACTGTGGTCCCTCTGACGCAACCTGCGGTGGTACCGATTTTTCAGACGTCGGCCTTTGATGTCCCGGACCTGGACACGCTGGCCCTTCTGGCCCGTGGTGAGGCAGTGGGGCACATCTACACACGGGACAGCAATCCCAACCATGCGATTCTGGCGGAGAGCATCGCGGCGCTGGAGCAGGCGGAATCCGGTGCCGTATTCGCCTCGGGTATGGGAGCCCTGAGCAGTATTTTTCTGGCACTGGCTGGCGCGGGTGACCATGTGGTGATCGCGCGTGCATTGTACGGGCGGACGCGTCAGCTGGCGGAAACGCTGCAGCAGCGGTGGGGGCTCCAGTTGACCGTCGTGGATGGAGTCGCTCCCGAGAACTTTCGTCGCGCCGTGACGGAGCGCACTCGGTTTGTTCTGGTTGAGACCGTCTCAAATCCGTTGCTGGAGGTCGCTGACATCGGGGCAATCGCAGCCGCTCTGGGCAAGGTGCCGCTGGTTGTGGACTCGACATTTACGACGCCCGAGCTGATCCGACCGTGTCAGTGCGGGGCCGCGATCGTGATGCACAGCGCGTCGAAATACCTGAACGGGCACGGTGACGTAATGCTGGGAGTTGCTGCCGGATCGGCGGCACTGATGCAGCGACTGGGTGAGGCGACAAGTGTCTTCGGGTTCAATGCCAACCCGTTTGAAGCCTGGCTCTGTCTGCGCGGGATGCGGACCTTGTCACTCAGAATGCGGCAGATCTGTCACACGACGCGGCAGCTCGCGGAACTGCTTGGTGGTCATCCGGCGGTGCGCAGGGTGCATTATCCGCTGCTCGCGGGGCACCCGTCCCGGGAACTGGCCGAGCGGTTGTACCCGGATGGCCCGGGCGGAATCGTGTCGTTTGAGCTGCTGAGCGGAGGAGCCGCGGCAGTGAACCGGTTCATGCAGCATTCCCGCGGCATCCCGTTCACACCGACGCTGGCCGATGTCCGCACGACGATTTCCTGGCCGGCGGGAACCTCGCATCGCTTCGTGGATCCCGACGAACGGCGTGGACTGGGAATTACTGACGAGCTGATTCGGCTCTCGGTCGGATTGGAACCATTTGACCAGATTGCCTCGGAACTGACTCGATCACTGGATTTGCTGCGGTCCTGAGGCGATGGGCCGAGCAGAGGAGCGAATCGTCCATGGTGCATGAATTCCAGAAAAATGAGCAGCAGCTGGCGTTGCTGCGAGACGAAATCCAGCGGCTGACGGCCCGCGTCACCGAACTGGAGCAGCGGACTGAAATGACGCCGGCCCGCCAGTTTGTGAACCGGGGAGTCCGACGAACATCGAGTGTTCGAGTGCGCGGGATTCCGTTGTATCAGATCGCGATGGGACCGGATCCGGCAACTGGTCAGATGCGGGGCCATGCCCGGGCGATATTTGCCTGCGGCGACATTGCCACGGGAGTGCTGGCGTTTGGGGGGATATCGCAGGGAGTGATTGCGATTGGCGGTGTCGCCGTCGGTCTGGTGGCCATCGGGGGCTGTGCGTTCGGGGTACTGGCCGGGCTGGGGGGAGTCGCGACAGGCTGGTTCAGCCTGGGAGGTGTTGCGATGGGAGTCCGGCCGGTCGGCGGGCTGCCGATTGTGCTGTAGAGGACTGCCGACAATATTGCCGCAGTCCCGTGCCGCCTCTGACGCGGATGACGACTGACGCGGATGACGACTGACGCGGCCTGCGGCCCGAATTTCTGTTCCGTGGGATTGTGTGCGAACTGGATCCGTTGGATAATCGGTGGCACAGATTCTGCCCAGGGCAGGATCATGCAATGCTCCTGCCACGTTATGATTCGGCGGATGGCTGCCAGAGTTCGTGTCGATTCGGGCCAGGTGGCTGAAAGCGCACAGCGGACTGCCAGTTTGGTGACTGACTCTGATACGTGGACTATCCGTGATGCGTGGACTGTCCGTCCGGGCTCCGGCTGACTCCAGAAAGTGTGTTTCGTGACTGATCATGAGAAGGCTGGTGGTGAGGTTCCTGGGGGGGCTGTCGAGAATATTCCGGACCCGCCGTGGCATCAGGGCGGCCTCAATTTCACCTGCAGCCAGTGCGGGGACTGCTGCACGGGGCCTCCCGGCGTGGTGTGGGTCACCGAGGCGGAGATTGAGGCGATTGCCGAGCATCTGCAGAAGCCTGTCGGTGAAATTCGGCTGTTTCATACGCGACTGGTGCGTGGCAGAGTGTCGCTGACGGAGTACCAGAACGGTGACTGCACGTTTTTCGACCCGGCAACGCGCCATTGTCGGGTGTACAGTTCGCGACCTGTTCAGTGTCGCACATGGCCGTTCTGGAATTCGCACTTGGTGAGCCAGGAGACATGGAAGCGGGTGTGCGACGTCTGTCCCGGGGCCGGGACGGGTGCGTTCTTCAGCCTTGAGCAGATTCAGGAGCGAGCGCGTCAGATTGACATGTGAGATTGGCGTGTGAGAGTGTCGATACCTGCAAAAACTGCAGAAACGCGTGTCCACGAGCACGGATTTCGGTCACAGTCCTTTGCAACTTGTGCTGTCTGCGCAAAGTTTTGTTGCCTCGCCATTCAGCAACGCGGTATACTCAGCCGACCGTGCCGTGACACCGACTCGGCTTCGACCGTGTGGCCAGACCTGCATCAGCTCCAGAGGGGATTCCCTTGAAGACTCAAAGTGTTTCTTTGAAACGACTTGTGGCATCTCTTGTCGTCGTGGCGACTGTGGCACAGGGAACGACTGCCATGGCTCAGCTGATCAAGGCGCCTCTGACGGGTGGATTTGTTCGGACGAGTTCGATCGAGATGTCGGTCGATGAAATGCTGGGGGCGAGGAAGGTGCGAGCGCCGACCGAGCCGATCGTGGGCCCGGGTTATCCGGCGTTGTGGGTCTCAGAAATCCAGATCAAACCGCTGCGGTTCACGCGGATGTCGGTGGTGGATCCGGCGACGGGTCAGGCGAATCGCGAGCTGGTCTGGTACATGGTGTATCGCATCATACCTCGCGACTATACGGAACTGGCCGGAGAGGGTCAGCCGGACCTGATCCGCAAGCTTCAGGATCCGGAGAACGATCCGGCGAACAAGTTGGACGAGCCAGTCAGCAGTATTCGCGTGCCGCGATTCGTGCTGCAGACGCAGCGTGACAGGGACTCGGAAAAGGCAGAGCACGTTGATGAGCTGAACCTCGAAATCCAGAAGGCCATATTCGCTCGCGAAGTGGCTCGCCGGGGTGGCAGTTTGAAGCTCCACAACAGTGTCGAGGCGATTGGTGAGGTTCCGGCCCCGGTTTCGATTCGGGACCCGGACCAGTTGGCGACGGCGATGTATGGCGTGGCGATCTGGCGCAACGTGGATCCGGAGACTGACTTCTGCAGTGTGACCATGTCGGGGCTGACGAACGCGTATCGGATCAGCCCGATGGCGGATGGACCGGAGGTTGTGGAGCACAAGGTCGTGGTGCAGGAGTTTTCGCGTCCGGGCGATCAATTCTTCCAGGAGGAGCAGGAGTTTCGCGTCATCGGTGAACCTCAGTGGACGTGGCGGGCGGGCAGTGCGAAACTGGACGTGCCGGATCTGGATACGGTGCTGCGGAACGCAGGGAAACCAGAAGCCGGCAAGACCAGCAACTGAGCGACAGCCGCGATCTGGTGACAATCTTTGTTCCTGAATTCGCCGAACTCTTGTAAGAATTCGGTGTGACTGCCATAATGCCGGATCATTCCCGCGCCGACAATCATCCGATGACTGCGGATGTGTGTGCCGTCTGCGGGGCAGACGGCCCGGCATTTCGAACCGACGAGTCAGCTGGCTGGGCCTGTCGTCCTCTCCCTGACTCGACATATCACCGACGCAGAAGATTTCGGAGTTTTTTGTCATGGCCCATAAGAAGGGACAGGGTTCCAGCCGCAACGGACGAGATTCGAATGCTCAGCGTCGGGGAATCAAGAAATTCGGTGGCCAGGAGGTCATCGCGGGGAATATTCTGGCCAGGCAATGCGGCAATCGGTGGCATGCCGGCCGGAACGTGGGGACCGGACGGGACTACACGCTGTTTGCATTGTGTGACGGCACTGTGCACTTTGATCAGGCGGGTCGTCGCATGAACGTGGTTCCGGCAGACGCAGGCTGATCCCGCGGTATCTCGTCCTTTGGTCATCGCGTTCCTTTGGTCATCGCAGGTATCGCGATCAGGGCGGGTCATGACCGCCGGCGTGCCACGGGTGGCATCGGCAGATGCGTTTTGTGCTGCGCCAGAGCCCCGAGAGCACTCCGTATTTGCGGACCGACAGGATACAGTACTGGCTGCAGGATGGGTGGAATCTGCAGTGGCGTCCGATCAGAGGACTGACGCAGATCTGATACGCCCGGACCATGGTGATAATCAGCAGCGTCGGAACGGCTGCCAGCGAGCAGCGTCTGAGGCCGTTCGCCGAGGGCGCGGGCGGGTGCAGGTCGACTTCAGGCTGGTTCATGCTCTGTCCCCTGTTCTGCGGCAGGACCGGGATGCGTGGTACCTGTTTCCGGCAGCGCAGATTGTTGCTCTTCGGGGACTGCCGAGGGATTCTGATCTGAGCGGTGTTGTGGCAGTCGGGCAGCGAGCTTTTGTGTCAGTTTCCTGAGCGACATCTGAAAGTCGCGCAGCGTGGAATCGGTTCGTTGGCGGGGCACGAGGACGAAGTCGACGCCGGCCGGCAGCTGGTGCTGGGTCAGTCGAAACGCCTCCCGCAGGAGCCTCTTCCGGCGATTCCGCACGACCGCACCGCCATGTTTTCGTGAAACGCTGAGGCCGATTCTGCTGTGCGTCGCATCGTTCCGCAGGGCGAAGACCAGCAAATGATC
>SYLK01000537.1 GCA_005809115.1 Planctomyces sp.
ATTCTGCGCGAGGAATTCCGGCGGCGAATTGCGGAACTGGGACTGGCACGCCATTTTGTGTTTGCGGGACTTGTGGCCCCCGAGGCCGTCAGCAGCTACCTGCACGCCATGGATATCGTGGTTCATGCGAGTGTGTGGGAGGGCCTGGCCAGAGTGCTGCCGCAGGCGGGAATTGCGGGGAAGCCGGTCATCAGCTTTGCGATTGACGGCGCGCCGGAAGTGTGTCTCGAAGACCAGACCGGAATTCTCGTCCCGCCGCGATCGATTCCGGAACTGTCCGCCGCGATCATTCGGCTGGCTGAGGATCCTGCTCTGCGGTTGCGGCTGGGCATGACTGGCAGAACCCTGTTCAGTGAACGATTTCGTCACGAACACATGACGGCACAGATCCGTGAGGTGTACCGTGCTGTCCTTGACGAGTGGCGGAAGACGGGGGGCAGGACTGCGGCTGGCGACGGCAATTTGCCCCTCGCGCAATAACGCACCAGACAGGGTGCCGCAGTCCGGACAGGGGCCTCAGGTCCGGTGAATGCCAGGTGCGGCGGCATCGACAGCGTCAAGAATCGGTTCGACGTCGGCATCGTTCCACGGACGGTCGGTCACACCGAGCGGGGACCGGCACGCGCCGATTTCGATGCCATACCGAATCCGCATGGCAGCTCGCAGAAACGTCCAGACACCCGAAGAAGTCAGCACCTTGTCGAGTGCCATCTGGAAGGCGGTCATGAATCGGCTGCCGGCGGCGACAGAGCCGCCGATGAATTCCTGCCGTGCCGCGCGACAGGCTGGTCCCCAGACGTTGAAGAACGTTCCGATGGCGCCCTGAGCACCACTGAGGGCTGCCTGACACAGAAGTTCGTCAGCTCCGCTGAAGAGTGTCAGGCGATCTCCGGCGCAGGCGCAGATCACGCCGAGCTGGTACAGGTCCCGGTCGGTAAACTTCATGCCCGCGATGTGGGGCAGTGCGAGGAGTCGATCGACGTATTCGCGTCCGCCGAGCGCCAGAGTATTGACGGTGCTCAGATGGTACACGAAAAACGGGAGTTCTCCGGCGGACCCGATCCGGCGATAATGTTCGAACACGGCATCGGCGCCAGTGCGATAGTAGATGGGGCCGACGCTGGAAATTGCCGCGGCACCTGTCCGTCGGGCATGCCGCGCGAGCTGCACTGCGTCGTCGGTGGCCGTGGCCCCGACATGCACCATCACCGGGATGCGCCCGGCGGCGGTACGCAGGACACATTCCGCCACGGCCTGCCGCTGGTCGACGGACAGCAGCGGCCCCTGACCGGTCGAACCGAGCAGATAGATGCCGTCGAGCTGCTGCCGGACGAACAACTCAACCAGCTTTTCGGTTTCCTGCAGGGCCGGGAGCCCGGCAGAATCCAGTGGAGTGAGCATTGCGGGCCAGAGCCCGTGAAAGGAATGGGGCATGATTCGCCTGTCTGCGGTCAGCTGAAATGATGCGGTCCGGCTGTGTCGCCGGCCGTCGTGTTTCTGCGGCTGATCCTGCCGGTAACGCAGCCGCGGACGTCGCGGCTGCCGCAGGTTGTTCAGGAGTTTTCAGCCTGCAGGTCGCCGGGGGACTCGTACGCGGTCATCAGCGCCTTCGAAACCGCAGTCACCAGCTGTTGTTTCATTAACGGCTTTCTCAGCACCGAAAAGGCGTCCGCATCGCGGGCATCCCGCCGCAGTTCCTCACTGGTGTCCGATGTGATCAGGATGCACGGTCGCACAACGTCCAGCCTCTTCAGCACTCGCAGTGTGTCCAGGCCGGTCATCACGCGCATGTGCATATCGAGGAGCACGATGTCTATTCTTTGCCGCCGCACGACCTCAACGGCTTCTTCACCCGACTCAGCTTCATGAACCTCCAGCAATGGACGGTGCATGAACACTTCGCGCAGGACCTGACGAAATGACTGACTGTCATCGGCAATCAGCAACTGAAACGGTCTGTCAACGTGCATGACCATGTGCCACGACCTGTCTGTCCATGAACAAAACGACGCGAAAATTCGTCGAAATGCGTCCCTGCCAGCTCACGCGAGCCACAGAGTGTCCTGAATTTCACAGAATATTGCAAGAACCACAGGCTGGCATCTCGCCGGGACGAGGATTCCGGGCGCAACGAAAAAATCCCGGAGTCATTCCTGACGTGCCTCGGGGTCTGCGACCATAGTCTGGCAGCCGATGATGGCTGCTGGCAAGAGGATTATCTGTCCGAGGCCGAGATTTCCCGCTCGGCGTGTTCGAGGATCGGCTGGTCGTGGTCTGGAAGCACTTCCAGGACCTCAGCCTCCGGGTGTGAGTTCCGCCAGTCCGTCCAGAATCGGGCAGGCGTCGTCTTTCGCCACAGGTCCAGGCCGTTCGCGACATGCGAATAGAATGTGTAATTCGCATCGATTTCGGACTGTGGCGTGTCGACCGTATTCCGGATCGCCCACGCTGCTGCGCGGCGGATCTGCTCGCGCGGGGGGTGCAGATCCTGTGGCGCGATGGCCAGCCATTCCAGATGGTGTCCGGTCGAGATGACGCGACGGTGGGGCTTCTCCAGCGGATTGACACGGGAAGCGGCAGCAGCGCCATCGGTCCAGTCGGGTGGCCAGGAACCGTCGGGAGACTGCGCCAGGCAGATCAGGTCCCGGACACCTGCCAGCCAGGCGAGCGTTTGTTTTCGTGTCTCTTCTGTGATCAGGCGTTGTCTGCTGGATTCATCCAGGCGGAGCAGAGCGACGAGTGAAAACGCGCGGTGCGTTCCGAGGCAGACACCCTGTTTTCTGTGGCTCCGCATCAGTCGTTCCGCCAGCAGATCCATCGAGACAGCCCGGCCGTCAGCGTTGTGCCACGACGCTGTTCCCTGCGGTGCCAGCCAGAAACCGAAGGCCATCACCGACCATTCTGTCTCGCGTTCATCGAGCCGGAAGTCAGCCAGCGCATGGCGCAGAACATCACGGAACTGACGGCGGCCTCGCGGCGTGAACACGGGAGTATCCAGCGCGACGCCGGCCTCGGTCAGGCTGGCCAGCAGGTGGTCGTGGTGCACACTGGCCGACCGGTCAGACCCCCAGCGAATGGCGATTCCCTGCGGATCGGGCTGAAGGATGGGACTGCTGCCGTCGCCCCATGACCTGAGGTACGCCGACGAGTCCGTCAGAAACTCGACCATGTGTGGCCCGGAAATGAGTTCGGGGGTGGAGAATTCGATCTGCGCGCCCCAGGTCCTCAGCGCGTGCTCGACGTAGTTGGGCCGCAGTTTCTGAGCGCTGAACCGCGGCAACAGCTTCTTCAGGACGGCAGCCAGTTCGGCATCGGATACCACAGTCGGGTCATCGTACAGCGGGTCAATCCGCGTCGGAAGATTGTGCTCCGGAGTCACGTCCGGTTCCAGGGGGCGCTGCTGCAGTTCAGCCAGAATCCGCCGCCGGGACAGGTCCGGCAGCAGGCACCAGGAAACCGCGAATGCGGCAATCACCAGCCCCTGGATGAGCAGGATCGACTGCAGTCCCGCATGACGCCGGTGAGCGACGGGGCGGGTGTGGACCTTTCGGGGAACGCGCTTCATGGGATCGGCTCATTTCGAGTCAGCACGAGGGCCTGCTGATCCTGATACAGAATCGTCCAGGCCTCGCTTTCAGAAATACGCCTGATCAGACCCGGCTGGCGATTCCGATCGGCAATCACCAGATTGACACCGTACTGATCCAGCAGAGCGTCCCAGTCTCCAGGACCGTTCAGGATCTTCAGATAGTCATCCCAGACTTCCTGCGGGATCACGTGCACATGCAGATTGACCATCGGAAGCAGCCTGTCCGGGACAGAGTACATCAGAAACCCGGCCCATTCAGCCGGAACGAAACTGATTCCCGGTGGCAGCTGACCTGCGGAATTCAGGAATTCCGCCAGCTGCAGAGGAGTTTCCCGGGACAGCATCCGTTCCGAACGCGTCGTTCGCCCGTGCACTACCTGAATTCCCAGCGTCGTGCAGGCGAACATCACCCAGCAGAGGCCGAGGCAGACCACTGTCCACAGTCCGGAAACCGCACGCAGCTGTGTCGGGCGGCTGCGGCCGATGTACCGCCGCACGACGGCCGCCAGATGAACCGAGGTGATGATGGCCGCCAGCGGCGCGAACCAGTTGATCATCCGGGCTGACCACAGAGTCAGAAGTCCCATGACCAGCAGTGGCAGAATCTCCGTGAATCTGACCCGTCGTGGCGTCAGTTTGAGGGCCGTCAGCAGAAGGAAGGTCACACCGCAGGCCCACTGCCCCTGATTCATCCGCAGTGTCAGCGGACTCCACTCGAACATCGATTCGATATTGGGATGCGCCGCCACCTGCAGCACTTCCGGGTAGACCGCCAGTCCATGGGGATTCAGCAGAACCGCCGCTGCGCAGATTTCTGTCAGCAGAACCAGGCGGACAACATGCGGAGCCCGGATGGCGGCCACCACTGAGCCGGATCGTGCGATGATGTCACAGACGCGACCCGCTGTGGTCAGCGCCAGCAGCAGCAGCCCCGTGGAAAACGAGGCATGGATATTTGACCAGGCAGCAAACATGATCGGCATTCCGATCCAGGCCCACCGCAGATGCTTCGGCATTCCGGCAGACCAGGCCGCCACGCCGCAATAGAACAGCAAACCCGCGAGCTGAGGCCGAATGATCATCAGCTGATGGTAATTCAGCGCAAGAAATACTGCACAGGCGATCAGTCCAGCCGACGCGGCGCCACTCCTGACGACAGTCCGATGCGCAATCAGAGCCAGACAGCCGGCGATCAGCAGGCCATAAACGAACTGCAGCGAGGGCAGTCCGAAGTGCTGCAGCAGCGCTGTCATGCCAACCTGTGCCAGCCATGGGATGTTGACCATCGGCATTCCCTGGGCGAGTTTCAGCAGGGGTTCCGTGGCGGCGATCCGCTGGTGTTCAAGGATATCACGGCCGTAGCTGAGATGGTCCCAGAGGTCAGTGTGCCACAGCGGGCGGCTTGCCATCACGACGAATACCAGTCCGATGACGAGCGTGAACAGAGCCGAGACGGCGGATGTCCGAAACCACAGCGGCGTCTTGTCTGCCAGCACTGTGGCATCGGGCAGCTGCGGCGGCGCGGTGGATGCCTGGAAGGTTCCTGGTTCTGGCGGTTCCATCACAGAGGGCATGCGCAGAAGGTGCTCCGGCCAGTGAGTCGGCAGATGACCGGCATCCGGACGATGTGGACACCGGCAGAACGGTTGTCTTAATGGTTCAAGTGCTGCCGAAATTCTACGTCACAGGGACGATCCGCTTCTCCGACAAATTCGGAAATGTGTTTCTCCGAGAAATTCTGCCCGGACAGGATCCGAAAAATCCGGAAAGCTGTCTGGCAGCGGCTGCAGGGGAAATTCTGCCTGTGTCACGGCGAGCAGCGGCGGCGGGTCGCCGCCGGAACTGCCTGCCGGAAGTGCCTCCCGCACTGGATCCACGACCTGTCGGATGCTTGTCAGCCGCGAACTTCTCGGGCTGCGGTGTGTCGCACTGTTCGGCGGCGGCATTTCCCTCGGCGGCAGGCGGAGCCCTTTTTGAGGACTCTCGGGAGTGTCGGGCGGATCAAAACGCCGGGTTCCGTGGCGGAAATCGGAATCTGGCTTGAATGACGCTGCGTGGTCGCTTAGAAATATGGGAATGAAAACTGACTGTTCCAGATTGGAATTGAAGTGACGGGGATGGCGGAAGCGAGTCTTCAGCTCAGGCACCACGATGAGGCACGTCTGTTGTTTGGTCCTCGGGACGAGAACCTTCGTCGGCTGTGTGACGGGACGGGGACGCAGGTGGTGCTGCGAGGAGACATGATCCGAATCATCGGTCCTGAGAGTCAGGTGCGGATCTGTCGTGACAAGCTGCAGCAGTGGCAGTCAATTCTGCAGCGGCAGGACGTCCTGAGTGATGCGGACGTTGCCCTGACGCTGGATTTTTCGGAAGCGAGCACAAACGGGATGATTTCATCGCAGCGGAATCCGCTCACGAGCGTCGAACTGACGGCAGAGATGGTTACGCCGGACCGTGTGCTGCAGGGACTTCGCAGCGGCAAGGACCGCGTCGGGCAGATCCGTCCGAAGACGGAGGGCCAGCGGCGGTACATGGACGCGATGCGGCACAGAGACCTTGTCTTCTGTGAAGGCCCGGCGGGTTGTGGCAAGACGTACCTCGCGGTGGCCATGGCACTGGAGGCATTGCGTCGCGAACAGGTGCGCAAGATTGTGCTTGTGCGTCCGGCGGTTGAAGCGGGCGAGAAACTGGGATTCCTGCCGGGCGACATGTTTGCCAAGGTCAATCCCTTTCTGCGGCCGCTGCTGGATGCCATGAACGACATGCTGGAGTTTGATCAGGTCCGGCGCTACATGAGCAACGACGTGATTGAAATTGCACCGCTGGCGTTCATGCGTGGTCGCACACTGAACGACACTTTCATTATTCTGGACGAGGGACAGAACACCACTGTCACGCAGATGAAGATGTTTCTGACGCGGATGGGTGTGAATTCGCGAATTGTGGTGACGGGTGACGCGACGCAGAACGATCTGGGAAAAGGAGTCCTGAGTGGCCTGCAGGACGGCATGCGGCGGCTTGCTCAGATCGATGTAGTTGCAATAATTCAGCTGAACGGGCAGGATATTGTCCGTCATCGGCTGGTTCGGGACATCGTCTCGGCGTACGAGACAGACGGCGCACAGGGCTGACGGATGAGTCCGGGCAGGCCGACAGGTTCCGAAGACCGGCTGGCGAGGCGAACGCATTTTCGCCGGCAGTTCAGGCAATGAATGAGAACGACAGGTTCGGCCGCAGCGTAAGCGATACTGATCGGTACGACATGACGGCGGACACACGTGTTGTGCGATCCGGCAGTTTCCGTATGGTCTCGGCCGGATAAACTGCAATGTCATTCTTCGGAACTCGCCGCTCGCGGCAGGCTCGGATATTTCGTCCGTCGCCCACGCTGCCTGACCGCCTGAAATCGGCCTGCCGCGACTATCGCGTGCTGATGCAGGTGCTGACGGCAGGTCTGGCCGTGCTGATCATGTTGCTGGCCGGAGCATCGTGGCGATCGGGATTCGCATTTCGGGCAGGGCAGTTCATACCGGGCGGCGTCCAGGCTCGGGTGGCGTTCGAAGTCGAAAACATTCTGGAAACGCGGCGTCAGCGGATGGAGGCCGAGGAAGCCTCGCCGCTGGTCCTGATTCAGGATGCCACGGTGATTGACCGGCTGCAGTCGCAGCTGCGTGATCAGCTCAGCGACATCGCCAATTCCGAATCGCTCGCGGATGTGCCGGCCCGAACGCTGGAAGCATTCGGCCTGGACACGGCGGATGCCGAGTCGCGTTCGGCCACCTTTGTCCAGCTGAAATCCGTCCTGGAGGCGCAGTCCAAGTCAGCGGGCAGTCGTATCGACGAAGTGCTGCTGGAATATGCGGAGCTGATGGAAGCGGCCAAGATTCTGGGACTGCTGGACGGTGGCGCGGCCGACCGCATGAGACCTCGTCAGTCACCGTCCGGTCGAACCACAGACCTCAGGAGAACCCGTCCGATTCGCATTGTATCGCCCGAGGGAGATGCACTGCACTATGGCGTGCTGTCCGATGTGCTGCTGCAGGAACAGCTTCGGGAAACGGGTCGACTGGGCAAGACGTGGCCGCGGCTCGAGATCCTGAAAACCATCCGCGGACCGATTGAAACATGGCTGCATCGCAATCTGAAGAACCAGCTGCGGCTGGATGAAAAGACGACGGACGACGAGCGGCGTCTGGCTGGAGAGAACTCTCCCGCGAAGCTGGACAGTTACCCGCGGGGCACGGTCCTGGTACCGGGGGGCAGTCAGCTGGGCGGGGACGAGGAGCAGATGGCGCTGTTGTGGCGGGAGTACGAAGAATACGAGCAGCAGATCACTCCGCTGCAGCGCCTAACCCGGCTGGGTGCGACGCTCATGCTGCTCACTCTGCTGGTGATCCTGTTCGGTGCATTTCTGAGGTTCGCCAGCCCCGGATTGCTGCGCGATACGCCGCAGCTGCTGGGGTTCATCGCCATGTGCGGCATTGCTCTGTTTCTGAGCTGTTCGGCCAGCCGCGATCACTGGCGAGCGGAAATCGTGCCTCTGATGGCGGCGGTGATGATCACTGCGATTGCGCACAGTCAGGTCGTGGCAATTCTGACGGCCTTCTGCCTCTCGCTCCTGGTATCGATGGCCACCCTGGGTGAACTGGGGCACTTTGTGTCCCTGGTGACGATTTCGGTGACTGCCATCATCCCGCTGCGACGCATCAAATCGCGGATGACCATGATCAAGTCGGGATTTCTGCTGGCGCTGGTCGCATTTTATACCGTCTGGGGGATGGGCGTGCTGCAGGCATATGGTTCGGACCTGGCGTGGCAGAATACGCCCGTCCTGATGACTGCCCTGAAGTTCGCCGGCTGGGCTCTGGTGTGCAACTACCTCGTGGCGGGGAGCCTGCCGTTCATCGAATCCGCATTTGGAATCGTGACGGACATCAGCCTGCTGGAGCTGACCGCCGTGTCCCATCCGCTGCTGCAGGAACTCGCCCGTCGGGCACCCGGGACGTATAATCACTCGATGACGGTGGCCACACTGGCGGAAGCGGCCGCGGAGGCGATCGGGGCCAACGGTCTGCTGACGCGCGTGGGCGCGTATTTTCATGACATCGGCAAGATGATGAAGCCGGAGTACTTCATTGAAAATATGACGGAAGGCTCGGCCAATCACCATCAGTCACTCGCCCCGGCCATGAGTACCCTGGTCATTATCGGACACGTCCGGGAAGGCCTGGAGCTGGCGGAAGAAAACAACCTGCCCGGGTCACTGATTCGCTTCATTGAACAGCACCACGGCACAACGCTGGTTGAGTACTTCTTCCATGAAGCTGCCCGCAAGGCCGACGTGGACCATCGAACAGATGCGGATGAGTCTTCCTTCCGCTACCCGGGCCCCAAACCCCAGTCTCGCGAGACTGCGGTACTGATGATTGCCGATGCCGTCGAGAGTGCCAGTCGCACACTGAAAGAGCCCACGCCGCGGCGGATTCAGTCGCTGGTGCACGAGATCACGATGAAACGTCTGCTGGACGGCCAGTTCGATGAATGCGACCTGAAAATGACTGAGATCCGGCTTGTCGAGGAATCGCTCGTCAAGTCACTCCTGGCGGCCCATCATGGTCGTGTCAAATACCCCGGACAACGAACTGCATAGCGCGCGTGATCAGGGAAATCGATATCTGCAATCGCCAGCAGCTGCTGGCTGTCAGTAAGCAGGAACTGACCGACGCTCTGGCCTGCGGACTGCAGGTTGAGTATGTTGCGGCGGCCGTGCTCAGTGTGTCAATCGTTGACAATGCGACCATTCATCGCATCAACCGCGAGTACCTGCAGCACGACTATCCCACTGATGTCATCAGTTTTCCTCTCGAGTTCCGTCGCGGCCGGGCATCTCGCCCCCGGAACCACGGTGCCCCAGGGCCGCAGAGCGGACCGTCGGGCGGAATTCCGGACGATCTGCCAGGCGGAATTTCCGGCGGAATTCCGGGCGGACTGCGCGCGGCTGGAGCAACGATTGAAGGCGAAATCGTCGTCAGTGCGGAAATGGCCTGCGAGATGGCCCCGCGGGGGCACTGGACACCGCTGTCTGAGTTGAAACTCTATCTGATTCATGGAATGCTTCACATCTGCGGATATGACGACCTGACTTTGCCTGAGCAGGAAATCATGCGATACCATGAACAACTGATCCTGTCGCGGCTGGGACTGATGTCCGTGGAGAACCAGCCGACTCCCGGCGAAGCAGCGGCTGACGGCAGCGTGGCGCAGCAGGAGTATCGCAGTGAATAAGCAGCTCGCCACACTGGGCTGGGGCGTTCTCGCCGCATTGCTGCTGATCATGCCGCTGCTGTGCTTCAGTCTGCGTGACTTCTCACGCAGCCTGCTGGAAGACGTCTGTCGCAGTCGCGGGAACTCGGATCGCTTCGGAAGAATCCTGCGGAATCACGATCGGGCACTGCTGATCTGTGAACTGCTCCTGCTGATGCTCGTTGTCCTGACCTGCCTGATCTTTGCGTCCTCACCGCAGTTCGACCGTTTCCGAATTCCGACGAAACCGGAGCTGACGACCGTCGTCCCGTGGACGGCCATGATTCTGACAACGACCGTCGGGCTTTCATTCCTGCTGATCGCAGCTCCCTGGACAATCGCCCGGATTCGCGGTGAGGCGGTGCTGTATCGATTCTGGCCGATGCTGGAACTTTTCGGAATCCTGCTGGGGCCGGCATGGAGGGTCGTCATGAAACTGGATCGTCTGGCGCACAGGATCGCGGGATTGCCGGAACCCGATTCCACTGCGGCGAGCGACCTCCTGACAGATGAACTGCGGGCCGTGGTGGATGAAGGCTACCGCGAAGGCGTGCTCCAGAAAAATGCCACCCGCATGATTCATCGCGTGGTCGACCTGCAGTGTGAAGACGTGGCGGCCATCATGACGCCTCGCACCGATATGGTCACGATCCCCGCCGACATGGTCCTGCAGGAAGCTCTGCCACTGATGGTCGAACAGGGCTATTCCCGGGTCCCGGTGATCGGGCGTTCCATCGACGATGTCGTCGGCATCCTTTACGCCCGGGATCTGCTGGCTGCCATCGTTGGCCTGCAGTCTGAACTCAGCGTGCGTACGGTCAGCAGCATTTCACGGGAAGTCCTGTATGTCCCGGAGTCCCAGGGCATCGAGACACTTCTGGAAAAAATGCAGCTGCAGAAGGTCCATATGGCGATTGTGGTCGACGAATACAGCGGAGTGTCCGGTCTGGTCACTCTGGAAGACATCGTGGAGGAAATCGTCGGGGATATTTCAGACGAGTATGACGAAGAAACACGCCCCATGATGGCGACGGTCGACGACGGCTCCACCATCGTGGATGCGCGATTTCACATTGACGATCTCAATCGGGAGCTGGGACTGGAACTTCCCGAGGATGACGAATACGACACGATTGCGGGATTCCTGATGTCCGTCCAGGGTCACATCCCACGGCAGGGCGAAACGATTGAAGTTCACGGCGCCGTGTTTCAGATCCTGGAAGCCGATGAGCGCCAGCTGAAACGGATTCAGGTTCGCAGGACACCGGCCGTCGCGGGAGGTTCACGGGCGGATGCCTGATCCACCGCGGGACCGTCCGGACCCGGTGGTCCTTCCGGCTGAGTCAGGAGCCGTGGAACAATCTGCTGAACGGGCATTCGGGTCAGGGAAGCGCAGAGCCCCCTGACCCGAATCTCACAGATGTACCACCCTGACATGACGTCAATCGCTCGTTCCGGCTGGAACGCCTGCAGGAGAGCCGCGGCGGCACTGGGCGCAGCCGTGTCGACGCCGTTGGCCGGCTCAGCTTCTTGCGGCGGCCAGTGCTGCGTCATAGTTCGGATGTTCCGAGATCTCGCCCACATACTCGACGTACTTCAGTTTGCCTGAGCCATCGATCACAAAAATGGCTCGAGCCAGGCAGCTGTCCAGTGCCCCGCCCTGGATCAGAACACCGTAGTCCTCACCGAATTTCGTACATCGGTGGGCGCTCAGCGTCCGCACCTTGTCGATGCCCTCGGCCCCGCACCATCGCTTCTGACCGAACGGCAGGTCCATACTGACCACCAGAATCTCGACATTCGTGAGACTCGCCGCCTGTTCATTGAATTTTCTGGTTTCGGCGTGGCACACCGGAGTATCCAGAGACGGTATCGTGGCGATAATCCGAGTTTTCCCGGAAGTACTGCCCAGTGTTACCTCTTTCAGACCCGTATCCTGAAGCGAAAACTCCGGAGCAGCCTGCCCGACAGACAGCTGCGGTCCGGCCAGATCAACGGGATTTCCCTTCAATTTCACTGCACCTGATCGTACTGTTCCCATGATATCAATGATCCCTCCCAACTGATGATGCGGCGGCAAATCTTCGGCGGCGTCGAACGGACGATCATTCCGCGTTCACTGAATCCGCGGAGTATCCTGATTCTCCGCCGGGATGCAACTGCCGCCGCCGGTCGGGATCAGGAAATCGCTCGGCCGTGTCAGCTGCGGCCAGCACGTCCTCGACACGCAGGATCTCCTCCCGCTGATACCTGGGATCTGTCCGGGGGCTGTACAGCGTCATGGAAAGTGGCCGTTCGGCGGACGGTCCTGAGATGAAAAGCCGGGCAAGCCGGCAATCAGGCTGAAGAAACGCAGGAATCGTACATGCGGATGCAATTCCGCAGCAACTGCCGCTTCAGCAGCCCGAGCCGCGGCACTCGCCCTGGACGCTCCTGACAGCAAATCCCGTAGCAAATTCTGTGCCTCAGCACCCGGATCGGCGGCAGAAACAGTGCATCCTGGATTTCGGGATCCGACAGCATGGGAATTCTGAAATTTGGCGGGTCATGCCGATATCATGGGGTACGCTCATTTTGAAGGTCGTGACGCCGTGGCAGTGGAATGGCCGATCCCGGTCTCTCTGAAGGGCGCGATGCATGGTTTCAATTCTGCAATGGACGTCTCTCAGGGTCGCGATCATGCCGCTGTGGGGGCATCGTCGATGCCGTCGTCGAGCAACGCGGCGCCGGTGCGGGCTGGCGGGGGACGAAGTGCTGGAGTCTCGTGTCGTGCTGACCCCGGTCAGCCTGACCGACCACGAGCAGCTGATGCTGGAGTTCATCAATCGGGCGCTGGCGAACCCGGCGGCCGAGGCATCGCGGTATGGGATCGCGCTGAATGCCGGGCTTCCGGCCGGGACGATTTCCACGGAGCCGAAGCAGCCGCTGGCGCCGCATCAGAGCCTGATCAATGCATCCCGACTGCATTCTCAGGACATGCTGGATCAGGACTATTTCAGTCACACCAGCCTGTCCGGGACTTCGCCCGCCGGTCGCGCGACGACCGCCGGATATCCGTCCTCGAATGTCGGGGAGAACATCGCATGGGGAGGAACCACGGGCTCGCTGGATCAGGCGGCTGAAGTGCCGGCCCGTCACGAATCGCTGTTTCGCAGTGCCGGTCATCGCCAGAACATGCTGCACATTCCTTATGAGGAGGTCGGGATCGGTCTTCGCTTTGGTGTCTTTCGCAGCAGCGGCACCAACTACAACGCATCCATGGTGACGGAGAATTTCGGAATCCGGAATGTGAATCCCCTGATCACCGGCGTGGTCTACACCGATTCCGACAACAATGATTTCTATTCCATTGGTGAAGCGATTCGTGCGGGAACGATTACGGCCCGGAATACGTCGACCGGGACGGAATATTCGGAGACAATCGGAGTTTCCGGCGGTTACGGAATCATCGTGCCGTCCGGCGCCTACACAGTCACGGCGCGATACCAGACTGGCGGAATTCAGAGGATTGCAGTTGATTCCGTCGTCGTGGCATCTGCCAATGTCAAGCTGGATTTCGAAACCGGGTCGGTCACCACGATCGGGCTGGCGCTGACGCGGGATGTTGCGGAGATAGAAGAGGTCGGCGCCGTCACCACGTCGCTGTTCACACTCACGCGGACAGGGGACTCCGGCAGTGCGGTCACGTTTTCTCTGACAACATCGGACGCGAGCGAGACATCGCTCCCCGCGTCGGTGACGATACCCGCTGGTCAGGTCTCGGCAACGTTCACCGTTTCCGCCATGAATGACGGGATCATCGAAGGCAGTCAGGTCTCGACTATCACCGCTGCTGCCGCCAGTTACCCGAGTGCCTCCGCCCTGGTCACGACGGTCGACACCACGCGTCCGCTTCTCCCGGTCGGTCCGCATGCCGTCGGCAGCGGGCGGCCGGTCATCACCTGGACGGCGGTCAGCAACGCCGCATCGTATCAGGTGTGGGTGAATAACGTCTCGACCGGCGCAAGCGAAGTCATCAATCAGGCGGGCCTGACGGCGACATCATTCACGCCGGCCGCGGATCTGCCGCTGGCGACGTACCGTGTGTGGGTGCGTGGCGTGACTTCTGCGGGTCTGACCAGCAGATGGAGCGTGCCTCAGGACTGGCGCGTCACCACACCGCCGGTGGTGGCTGGCTCGGGAGCTGTTCACAATACGTCCGGATTCCTGCTGCTGTGGTCGGAGGTGCCCGGTGCCGCGAGCTACGACGTCTGGATCGATTCTCTGTCCACCGGCACAAGCCAGTATGTTCGGAACTCGGCCGTGGTCGGAACTTCGCTCGCCCTGAGCAATTTTCCCATCGGACAGTATGCCATCTGGGTACGTGCCCGCGGCAGCAGCGGTGAATATGGCAGCTGGAGCGCACGCGCTGTACAGACTGTCGATCTGTCTCCCGCCTCGCTCACAATCTCCAGCGGCCTGTTTTCCAGCGTTCCTGTGCTTTCCTGGCAGGCCGTACCGGGAGCTGCGCTCTATGACGTCTGGGTCGATAACCTGTCCACGGCAGCCTCAATGGTGTTGCGAAATACCAGTGTTGCTGGGACCAGTCTGGAGATGCCGGAACTGGGCAGCGGGTCTTACCGAGCCTGGGTTCGCGCGCGCGACGCCGCCGGGACAAATTACCGCTGGAGCACAACCTTTGCCTTCGAACACCAGCGAGCATCCCGACTAACGGCACCGACCGGTCTTTCGGCGACACCCACTCCTGAATTCACCTGGACCGCCGTGGCCGGTGCAACTCGCTTCGAGCTGTGGGTCGACAGCCGCGACGGCCTTGGTCGAGTGATTTATTTCAGCAGTCTGACGTCATCGTCATACCAGCCGACGACGCCCCTGGCCGCCGGCAATTACCGCGTCTGGGTGCGGGCCTTCGACAGCAGCGGTGCCCACACAGGCTGGAGCAGTTTTCGGGACTTCAGTATCGCCATAAACCAGGTACCGGTGCATCCGGGTTCACTCGACGCAGAGGTCAGAGAGATCCGAGAGACCCGAAAGATCCGCGAGGACGCGCTCGCTGATCAGTTGTTTGCTGATGTTCGACTGCTCGACGCGGTCCTTGCGAATCATCGTGTCACAGCGGTGCCGGATACGCGCGAATTGGCCCCGCGGGAATTGTCCCCGCCGGCTGATACCAGCCAGATCGCGTGGCAGCGCGAATCGCGCTTGACGGAGCCGGATCACCCGGGGCACGTTGACACCGGGCCCGATGACACGGGGCCGGGCAAGCCAGGTCGAGGCGAGCCGGGCTCCGATAGAAAAGGGCCGGGAGAGTCGGTTATGACCGGGCAGGCTGAATTCCGGGAAAACGCCGTGCGCAACAGCCGGATCGAGAAAAAGGGCCGTTCGACGGAAAATCGAACCGCCCCGGGAGGATTGGCTGTCGAATTGCTTCGCCAGCCAGAGGTGACTGCGCTGTGATCCAGCCGGGAAGGGATCAGCTTCCGGCGGGCAGTTGACTGCCGGACGGTGCCTCTCAGATTTTGACGCCCTTGACCGTGCGAATAATCGCCGCAGCAACCTTGTACGGATCTGCGTTTGAGGCTGGGCGGCGATCTTCCAGCCAGCCTTTCCAGCCGCTGGTCACGGTGGCGATCGGGATTCGAATGGACGCGCCGCGGTCAGAGACACCGTAGTTGAAGGTGTCGATGGACTGCGTTTCGTGTTTTCCGGTCAGCCGCATGTGATTGTCGGCTCC
>SYLK01000538.1 GCA_005809115.1 Planctomyces sp.
CGCTGGACTCCGCGCAGCACTTTGCGGGGCATCAATCGCGGCACTGTCGTGGTCCGCGTAAACATGAAGGTGTCCCTGCTGACGGATGTCCGACGCCAGATACCGATATCCCGGTAGGAGACGCACACCGCCGGATGCATCGACTGCGGGCAGAGGCATCAGTCCCGCAGCATCCATCCCCGACTGCTGAGCGTCCCGCGGTTGGCCGTCGTCGCGGCCGTCCTCCCGGGAAAGATCGCGTTGAGTCACGTCTTCTGCGGTCTCCGCGTCTGCTGCCGGTTCCGCCGGAAGTGAAGATTCCGCCTGTGCCGCGAGCCAGGTCTGCAGCGGCAGCGTCCTGGGCAGGAGTCCCACGTATCGTCCACCGCACACCAGCATCACGGTGCAGGCCACGGCAAACGAGATCTTCCCGGTGAGGCCCCGGGTCTGCGACGGATTGACAGGCGACAGGCGGGTGCGACGGTGATCGGGCAACTGCTGGACGACCCGTCGAGTTCCCGCATAGCCACCGGGAGCAGACGCTTTCCACGTCCGCAGGACCTCCGCAATGGATGATGGACGCAACTCCGCACTTCGGCGAGTCATCGCCAGAATCAGTCGCGCCATCCATTCGGGACAATCCGGGACCAGCCCGCGAACGTCGGGAATGTCCTGATCGGTCATCATCATCAGGCGCGTGACGGGATCGGCTGCCAAAAAGATCGGACGGCAGGTCAGCAGCTGCCACAGCAGGCAACCCGTCGCGTACAGTTCACTGCGAGCATCGGCCGCACGCCAGCTTCCGGTGAGTTCAGGCGCGACTCCCTCGCAGTCTCTCAGCGTCAGCTCTTCTGTCAGCAGCACGTGCGGCTGCAGCAGACAGCGCACGAAAGGTGCGGTCACCACGATTCGCCCGTCCACAGTGAGCCTGACGTTGCGGAGCACGACCTCCCCATGCAGCAGTTTTTCACGCTCCAGTCCGGTCAGCGCCAACAACAGATCACGTCCGATTTCCGCAACAGCCGCGGCCGGCAGTCGACCGCCGCGGATCAGCAGTTCTTCCAGTGACCAGTCGCCTTGAAATCGACTGACCAGAAACGCCTGCCCCGCCTCTGGTTCAGCGATCACCTCCAGCGGCATTGCCAGCATCCCCGCAGTGGCGGACTTCACAGCGCCCGTGGCTGCGATGATGACCTGCAGTCGGGCGAGGACTTCCTCGCGGCAGACCAGCGGCGGTGAATTTCCAAAACGCGCACCACAGAGCTGCCGCAGCACGAACCGGCCGCCAGAGTCGTCTGCGGCCAGCAGCGAACGCTTCCCCAGCGGCTGCATAACCACATACCGCCCCACCCTGAGATCCTCGGGCCGCGCTGACTGCAGCACCTCGGCCTGAAACGGACTCAGCACGCGCCGCTGCACCAGAGCATCCAGCCAGACGCTGTCAAAGTCCGGCAGGTCATGACACAGACGGCGCACGATCGACTCGCATCCCGCCAGCTGGGCGGGAGTGCACAACCGCAGTCGATTCAGCTGATCGGCCAGTTCATTCGAAGGTCGTCGCATCCCTGCCTCCGACGATAAGTTTCACACCTGCTCAGCGTGCTGCGTCCGGCAGGCCGGGAGATGCGGAGCTGCCACAGGTCGCCGGCAAAGAATACCAGAATTTTCGCTGTCAGGACATCCCGATCGGATCGTCTGATTTCGCCTCAGGCCGGAACAGGTTCATCCGTTGTTCCCCGGGGAGCAACTGGCGGCAGAGCGGCGTGCTTCGGCGAGGTCGGCTTCATCCGGAACAGCGATATACGGCAGGTGCCGGAACTCGTCGTTGAAATCCAGGCCGTACCCCACGACGAATTCGTCCGGAATACTGAAGCCGAAGTAGTCCGGTCGGAGGTCGACACACGTGCGGGCAGTTTTCCACAACAGCACGGCCGAACGCAGACTTCGCGGACGATACTCCTGCACCACACTGATCAGCCCGAGCATTGTTCTGCCGGTGTCGAAGATGTCGTCCAGAATCAGGACGTCGCGCTGATTCAGGTCGGGCACCAGCGATCGATCAACGGACAGCGGTCCGGCTTCCATCCTCGCTCCCGGGTAACTGGACGCCTGAATCAGCGCCACGCGGAGCGGCACGCTGGTCGCGCGAATCAGGTCCGCCAGCAGGATCACACTTCCAGTCAATACGCCCAGCACAGTCAGCGGCTTTCCGGCGTATTCTTCGCTGATCGCCGCTCCCAGTTCCGTCACTCGCTGGCGGATTTCACACTCGCTGATCAGGATTCTCATCTGCGGTTTCGTCCCGGCCGGTCACAAACAGGCATGTACGTGCTCCGGAAGCATGGGAACTGCGTCAGAATTCTGCAAGTGCCGCGATCCTGCGTCCCCGGCAGCTTCTCGGAGACCCCCGTACTCATCAGGTTGGACCTCACTCGCACAACACACTCAGAAACCGGAGAAGATTCCAGGTGACCACAGAGAGGCAGTTTATCTCAGACCTTGCACAGCGGTTTCCCGCACGACCGCCGGTGGAAGTCGGGATCGGAGACGACGGAGCCGTCCTGGACTGTCGCGGGGCGTCGTGCCAGGTGATTGTCACGGACATGCTGCTTGACGGGGTGCATTTCGACCTGCGGTCCACACCTCCGGAACTCGCGGGTCGCAAGGCGATCGCCGTAAACCTGAGTGATCTGGCTGCGATGGGGTGCCGCCCGACCGCGGCATTTGTCTCACTGGCACTGCCGACACGCGGCACTTCTGACCAGGATGACCTTGTCAGACGGCTTTACGACGGAATCGCCTCGCTCACCGACCAGTTTGATTTCTCCCTCGCCGGCGGTGACACGAATGCCTGGGATGGCAGGCTGGCCATCAACGTCTGTCTCACAGGAATTCCCTTCGGACAACAGCCGCTGCTGCGTTCCGGTGCCCGCCCCGGCGATGCGATCTTTGTGACGGGAGCCCTTGGCGGGAGCCTCCACAGCGGACGACACCTCAGTTTCCTGCCACGACTGGCCGAATCTGAGTGGCTGGTCCGCCACACGCAGGTCCACGCCATGATGGACATCTCGGATGGTCTGTCGATCGACCTGCACCGCCTGGTCGATGCCAGCGGAGTGGCCGCGGAGCTGCTGGCATGGCAGATACCAGTTCACCCGGATGCTCGCGGGAAATCCGCCGGGGGAATCGTCGAGACCACCGACTTCTGCCTGCCTGATCCCGGCCTGCGTGCGGCGCTCAGCGATGGTGAGGACTTTGAACTGCTGTTTACAGTCGCCCCGGAAGAAGCTGCCCGGCTGAATCAGATGGCCACGCAACTGCCTGCCCGATTCAGCGAAATCGGTCGGATCGTCGACGGCCGGGGCTGCCGGCTGCGGATCACGCCCGACGAGACCAGGGATCTGCCGGAAACCGGCTGGCAGCACGAATTCTGAAGCCGGCCCGGCGACGAAAAACCGCGACTTGTGCTCTCGCACAGCCAAAAAATGCCGCGCAGGCATCCTGACTGCCAGGCACAGAACCCCGGGATAAGGACCGGCCAAAAAACAGTTGAACAAACTCATGAAAACTTCGGCCGCAGGAATCCTGCACCTCGAATGCGGATTCGCTGGATCAGTTCATCAGCTGGCCGATGATTTCATGCAGCAATTTTACGGTCAAAACGAAACATTCCGGTCCAGCCGCGGTCACACACCAGCGTGATTCCGGTCATGGGGCGCTGCGCTTCCCTGACCAGAAAATTTGTTCAACTGATTTTTTGGCCGGTCCTGACGCAGGTGCGCAACCTGCGCCACGGTCGTCTGCAAAACCGAATCATCAGCTGTGACAGAGCACCGGTACAGACTCAGCCGGCGGCGCTGTCTTCCGCCCGCGCCTCGGGAACACGACGCAACTGAACCGACAGAACGCGGAGGATCAGCGGCGAGACGGAAGTTGCCACCAGTGCAGCAATGAGCGGGCCGTCCAGCAGCGACATTACGCCGGCTTCCGCGATTTGTGACAGAGTCGGAATCCGGGTTCCGGCGAATACAAACACCATCGTCCCCGGCAGAATCCCCAGCTGGGTCGTCCACCAGAACGTGCGAACCGGAACGATATTCGTGCTCCCAGCGACGTAATTCATGAATGCAAACGGCGCATGCAGCATACGCATCGTGATCAGGTAGAAGGCGGCATCCCCCCTGAGCTTCTTCTGAAAATGTAACAGGTGCAGTCCG
>SYLK01000539.1 GCA_005809115.1 Planctomyces sp.
CACGCGGGACACGTTCGAAAACCCCCTCATCCGGCCTGTCGGGCACCTGCTCCCCCGAGTACAGGGGAGAAGGGACGTCACGAACGCAAAGGCCCACCGATGAATCGGTGGGCTATTGTCGGGTGTCCCTGCGGGACAAGGATAAGAACCCCTGACAAAACCTGCGTGAGCGGCCGACCTGCGGCGTCATCGCTCCTCGACGACATGTGTCGCCTCGTCACTCTTCCTTGCATCTCGACCACTCTCGAAGCAACGCGGCCACGGAGGTTTTGTCAGGGGTTCTAAGATCGTGGGCGACCTGCCCGAAATCGTGAGCGGAGAAACGGTCACGTCGACGCCATCGGAAAACACGACGTGATCAGGCGGTCGCCGGGTTGCCGTTGGTCCGATAATTGAAGCGGTCAGAGTTTCCCGGCAGCATATGACTCGGGCGGTGCGAAACGTGTAGGGTGGGTGGTGAACTCGTCCCGAGAACGGCTCCTGTCGACGTCCCTGAGCGAACAGCGTGTAGCGTTCCACCAGAAATTCCTCCAGTGACCCAGGCAGAGCGACTGCCGGAGTCTCGTTCCGGTCCACGGCGATGCCAATGTCATATTCGGCGGACGGGTTGCGACGGCTGAGGCCACGATAGGCGACGATCCGTTGCGCAGGGGCCTCAGCAGCTGGCGAGTCCGGACGTTCCAGGATCAGTCGGGCGAAATAGTAGGGCAGATTCCAGACGGTGCGAGCGACTGCGACGGCGACTCGGGAATTCGCTACGAGGCTGAAGAACCACACACCGGATTCTCCGGAGCGGCTGCGGACATAGGTCCGCAGATTCGTTTCCAGAAACCAGGAGATCCCGGGCACCGCAGGCGACCACCACGGACGAATTCGCTGCATCGAAAAAGGCACGAGACCCAGCCAGGCCGTGCCGTCGAACTCTTCGATCTCCAGGGAATTCGGAATTCCGGGCCGGAGCGACTCGGCCGAGACACGCCAGTGCAGAAACGTCAGATCCCGCCACTGCTGGTACCCGGCGATTCGAATTTTCTGCTTCGTCTGCATGGCTGGTCCTTCCGTAGTTCGAACGGCCATCCGTGGAACGCGACTGATCGTCCTGGCCGGCGATCAGATGGCTCAGCGGGATCGTTGTCAGGCCGTTGTGCATGACGACTCCCGGAAGACTCTTTCGTACGGAGCGAACGTGTGCTCGTTCAGTGACTGACTCGGGCAGGCAGCCTGCGCACGGCATGGCGATTTTCGTCGCGCGGCCCATCTGGCGCGGTGTGCGGCAGATCCGATTCAGACGAATTTTGTTTTTCCGGGAATCGCCACCGCCGGTGTGGACAGATCGCCCCATTCGTAGGCCGTTGGTGACAGACTTTCGGTCGAGTTCAGGACAGCGTCCCAGGTCAGTTTCTGACCGGTGTAAGCCGCCATTCGTCCGGCGATGGCCAAGAGCGTGCTCTTGCACATATAGTCGCCGTTATTGATGGGCTTGCCGCTGCGAATGCAGGCGAAGAGTTCATCGTGTTCGATCTGGTACATGTCCCCACCATCGCCTTCATACTTCCAGATCGGCCGGCCCTGCAGATCCTCGATCCGGTGAGCCATGACGTTGACGCGACCTTTGGTGCCGAAGATATAGTCTTCCACCTCGGTCTCGCAGTTGTTCCAGTGACGGCAGCGGGCAAAGGCTTTGACGCCGTTTGCCCATTCATAAACCACGTCGAAGTGGTCATAGATGTTTCCGTAGCGGGGATCGGTGCGCACCTGGCGCCCGCCGCTGCCGCTGATGGTGGCCGGAGTTTCGTCGTTCATGGCCCAGAGCATCTTGTCGAGACTGTGGATATGCTGTTCCACATTGAAGTCGCCGGAGAGCCACGTGTAGTAGTACCAGTTTCGCATCTGGTACTCCATGTCACTGCTGCACTGATCGCGATTTCGGCGAGGATCCCAGACGCCGCCGGTCATGTAACTGCACTGCATGGCCACGATGTCGCCGATGGCTCCGTTTCGGATCTGCTCAAACGTGGCGCGCTTGCCGTAGTGATACCGCCAGCAGAGTCCGGAGACGAGGGCCAGTTTCTTTTGTTCGGCCATCCGGGACGATTCCATGACGGACCGGAGTCCCGGACTGTCCACTGCCACCGGTTTTTCGCAGAACACATGCCGTCCCGCTTCGACGGCGGCTCGCAGGTGCTCGGGGCGGAAATGCGGAGTGGCCGCCAGCAGAACCACGTCGCAGTTGTCGATGACCTTCCGGTAGCCGTCGAACCCGACGAAGCAGTGCGCATCGTCAGCGGTCACGCGGGCCGGCGCGCCATCAACGTTGAATTGACGTGCCAGGCGGCGTCGGCAGGAGGAAAGAATGTCTTCGAACGCATCCGCCAGGGCCACCAGTTCGGTGCCTTTGTCAGCCTGCAGAGCCTGTGCCGCAGCGCCACTGCCGCGGCCGCCGCAGCCCACCAGCCCGACCCTGAGCAGGTCGCTGCCGGCTGAGTACAGGCCGGCGTCGAGCAGCTTTGCGGCGGCCAGCGAAGCTGCGCCAGCAGCGCTGGCCGAAACAAAAGCCCTGCGAGTTGGTCGGGACGTCGGTCTCGGTTCTTTCATGTGCAGACTTCCAGGCAGATTGCATCGTGGCAGGAAAGAGACGGCGGATGGTCGGTTGGCATCTGTGGGCAGCGGCACCACCCGGGAACAGTACAAAGTCCGGAACAGAGCGAATTCCGGCGTTCCGCCGCGGTGTGGCTCTGGACGAGCTGCGGCAGAACGGAACCGGAGTCCTCTGATAACGTCAAAGATTGACCTTGAGGAGGTCGCGGGTCAAGGCTGAAGGAGAAAAGAGGCCCTCAATCCTGCAGCCGGGCTGCCATCCCGGCTGCCCGTGCAGGGGATTCTTCGCGTGAAATCTGCGTGAATCGGAATTCTCGCGGTGGCAGATCGACGGCCGAACGGTACACTGGCGACTGGTCTCGCATCAGTCCGGACGAATGGTACTCCGGTACGGGGGCGGACTCCCTCAACGAACGGCACTCCTGACCATCTGCAGCAGGTTCCATGACATCACTTCCGATCATCGATTCAGACGTCGCGGTTATCCCGTCAGCGCCAGGCGTTCAGAGCGGCGTCACCGGCCAGCTCCGCGGCAAGGGGACCTATGCCTTCGTCAGCCTTGGCTGTCCCAAGAATCTGGTTGACAGCGAGAAGATGCTGGGCACGCTGGCACTCGATGGCTATTCGCTGGTCTCCGATCCCGACGGCGCCGATTTCGTGATTGTCAATACCTGCGGATTCATTGAAAGTTCGCGTCAGGAGTCGCGGTCCGTCATCCAGGAAATGCTGGATCTGAAAAAGGCGGGACGGACGAAAGGCGTGATCGTTGCCGGTTGTCTGCCGCAGCGACTGGAACCGGGCGGGCTGTTGCAGCAGATGCCGGAGATCGACCACGTTGTGGGCGTGTTCGGCCGCGATGAAATCAGTCGCGTGGCCGATCGACTGGTCGGCGGCATCACGGAGCAGCGTGAGTTGTTTCGTCCGGCACCGATTCGGGCGCTGGATGACCGCGCCCGGCTCAGAATTACGCCGCAGCACTTCGCATACCTCAAGATCTCGGAAGGCTGTGACCGCACGTGCACATTCTGTTCGATCCCGGGAATGCGGGGGAAGCACATCACCAAGCCGATCGAAATGGTGCTGGAGGAAGCACGGGAACTGGTCGATGACGGGGTTCGGGAACTGATTCTGGTGGCCCAGGACACGACCTACTACGGGATGGACCTGTACGGTCAGGTGCGGCTGGCGGAACTGCTGCGGGAGCTGCACGACGTGGCCGGGCTGGACTGGGTCCGACTGATGTATCTCTATCCCATCAATTTCTCAGACGAACTGATCGAGCTGATCGCGGATTCGCCGCTGATCCTGCCGTATCTCGATCTGCCTTTGCAGCATATCAGCTCGACAGTATTGAAGCGGATGCAGCGGCGTGTGAATGCGGAGCAGACGAAGGAACTGGTCGGCAAGCTGCGTGATCGCATTTCCAATCTGGTCCTGCGCACCACATTCATCACCGGTTTCCCCGGGGAAACCGATGCGCAGTTCGAGGAACTCCGGCAGTTCGTGATCGACACGCGGTTCGAACGCATGGGGGTTTTCAGTTACTCGCTGGAGCCTGGTACACCCGCCGTCCGGCTGGATGGCCATCTTCCGGAAGATGTTCGCGATGCACGGCGCGACGAACTGATGGCCGTGCAGCAGCAGATCGCATTCGCCCACGCGGATTCTCTGATCGGGTATGAGCTGGATGTGCTGCTGGACGAACAGATCGAAGACGGAGTGTGGGTCGGTCGATCGTATGCCGACGCGCCCGAGATTGATTCCAGTGTGTTTGTCAGTGGCGAGGGTCTGCAGGTCGGAGATCTCGTGCCGGTTGAGATTGTGGAACGTCAGGATTACGATCTGGCGGGAATCGCCACAGCCCGTGATGCAGATGAGTGAACCCGGTCAGAGGCGGGCGTCAGATGGGCTGTGCAATCCATGATGGCGTCACAGTGATGAACCAGCTTACAGATCAGGCTGCAGGTCAGCGGAGGGGCCAGGTGACGGGTCAGTCAGGCATCTTTGATTCGCGCACGTTGAATCTGCCGAACATGATTACCTGCCTGCGGCTGGGTCTGGCCTTTGTGCTGTTCCGACTGATATCTGCCGAGGACTGGTGGCTGACGACGGCTGCGCTGTTTGTCTTTGCGGCGTCCACGGATGCTGTGGACGGCTATCTGGCGCGGCGTTATCAGCAGGTCACAATCTTTGGCAGAATTCTGGATCCGTTCGTGGACAAGGTCATTGTCTGCGGGGCGTTCATCTTCCTGCTGGCAAAGCAGGGCTCGCCCGGTTCCGGAGTCACGGCCTGGATGGTGATCGCGATCGTCGGCCGGGAAATGTTTGTGTCAAGCCTGCGCGGAATCCTGGAACAGCAGGGATGCGACTTTTCCGCGAGCTTCAGCGGCAAAGCCAAGATGGCACTGCAGTGCGTGGCTGTGACGATCTGCCTCCTGTCGCTGTCACCGCGTCTGTCGTATGCCTGGGTTCTCGTGATCCGAGATGTTCTGCTCTGGCTGACGGTGGGAGTGACGATCTGGAGCGGGATGGTCTATGTGGTTCGGGCAGCCCTGCTGCTGCGGCAGCCTCCGCCAGCGCTGCGCGGGGAAGATCGGGCGACGCCGCCGTCCCGCGAAACCGAGGCTGCCTGAGGGACCGGACCACCCGGGATGCACGGCACGACGCTGCGCGCAGGCACGTCGGTGACGCATTCGCCCCCCCAGAACGGTCACTACCAGTCAGACCGGTTCAGTAGCTGCGTCGCTGGCGGCTGCTGGGGATATCCATCTGTTTGCGATACTTGGTGATCGTGCGGCGCGCCAGCGTAATCCCCTGCTTGTGCAGTTCTTCCACCAGAGAGTCATCGCTGAGCGGATCGGATTTATCTTCCCTGTCGATCAGCTCCTGCAGTTTGATGCGAATTGTATCCCACGCGACGTCCTCACCGTCAGCGGTGTGCGTGCCACCGCCGAAGACTCGGGTGAGCGGGAACAGTCCGCGTGGAGTCTGAATCCACTTTTCATCCACGGCGCGGGACACAGTCGTCACATGCACCCCCACGCGATCCGCGATCTGCTGCATTTTCAGCGGTGCGATGAATTCCGGGCCATTTTGGAGGAACTCGTGCTGGTGATCGATGATCTCCTGGGCAACCTTGCGCAGGGTGTTGTAACGCTGCTCGATGGAATCGATCAGCCAGCGGGCGGATTCCACCTTTCGGCGAATCCAGTCTCGAGTTTCCTGTGTCGGGCTTTCCTTCAGCATCCGCTGGTAGCGGGGACTGATCCGCAGTTCCGGAACGTATTCTTCCAGCAGGCGGACCACATAACGGCCCGAGTCATCCTGTTCGACGGCCAGGTCGGGCGTGACGCGCTGGACTGTCCGCTGTTCGAAACCACGCCCCGGACAGGGATTCAGCGTCTGGATCTGTTCGATAGCCACCTTGATCAGGTCGATGGAAAAACCGGTTGTCTTCTGAATCAGCGGCAGCCTGTTGAAGGCGATATCTTCCAGATGGTCGCGGATCAGCACCTCGACGACGTCATGAAACGGCATCTGTGGATCCAGCTGCAGCAGCAGCATTTCGCGATGATCCCGGGCTCCGACGCCAGCCGGCTCCAGATGCTGGACGATGGTCAGGACTTCACCGGCCTGCTCATTCGTCAGCTGCTGATCGTACAGCCGATTGAACTGCTGAGCGATCTCGGGCAGCATGCTCTGCAGGCGACCGTTATGATCGAGATGCTGAATCAGATACTCGCCAAACTGCCGGAGGGGCTCGCTGCAGCTGTGAAAGGAAAACTGTTCCAGCAGGTATTCCTGCAGTGACTGTGGGCGAGCCACCATATTGGCCATGGCGTCACTGTGACGATCCATGTCGTCGCTGACCTGGTTGGAAGACGGCCGCGAACCGCCGAAGCCGACGTTGTCCTCTGGCCACTCAGCGGCAATTTCCAGCAGGCGCTCGAAATCCGACTCGTTGTTCTTCTCGTTTCCGGCAACCAGCTCGCGGATCTCGACGTCCTTCCGCAGCTCACGCGATTCCCGCGAGTCATCCGACGGCGGTGAATGCTCAGCCGGATCCGCAGGCAGGTCGCGGTCTTTGCTGACCACCTCGAGCGTGACGTTTTCAACCAGCTCCTGCTCGATCCGCTCGTTCAGCGCCATCATATTCAGCTGCAGAATCTCCATGGACTGGATCATCCGCGGAGCCAGCTTCATCTGCTGGCTCATCTTCATCTGCTGCGAAATATTCAGATGCATGGTTCAGATCGGCAAATCATGGTTGACAGAACAACTGAGACTGCGCGCCCGCACTTCCCCCCCAAGGACCCCCTTCGACCCTCAGCAACACACGCTAACATGAAATGAGCACAAAGTGTGCCAAAAATTGCCAGAAGGCATCAGTTTTGTGATGATTCGCGCATTTCTGAGGAAAAATGGCCTCAAAATGCCTGCCTGCCGCGCAGCGCATCGGCCAGCATTTCCCGATTCGCAAACTCAAGAACGCTGCCCGATGCAATTCCCCGGGCCAGTCTGGTAATTTTTACACCGTCGTTCTGGAGAAGATTCGTGATGTACAGCGCCGTTCCGTCGCCCTCCAGCGTGGGATTGGTCGCCATCACCAGCTCGGTGATGCCCGTCTTGCGGATGCGATGGATCAGCTGCGCAATCGTCAGATCCTCGGGGCCAACGCCCTCCAGAGGCGCAATCCGTCCTCC
>SYLK01000540.1 GCA_005809115.1 Planctomyces sp.
CTTTTCGCCCCCATGACTCGTCGGCGGCAGACTCCGTCTGCCGCATCGGCGAGACGGATTCAGGAGTGCTGGCGACCGCAGCGTGCGGTTGTGGCGCAGTGGCAGAGGAACGGATCTTGGCTGTTCAGGATCGCATTGTCATCACAGGCATCGGGCTGACTGCCCCCAACGGCAACTGTCTGGCGGAATTTCGCAGCAGTCTGCTGTCGGGGCGTTCGGGCGTGGTGGCGTATGAGACCCGTTATATCGGCTCCGTGCTGGCCGGCGTCTGCAATTTTGACGAGCTGCGGTTCCAGAAAAAGAAGGACCTTCGTCGGGGGACTCGCGCTGGTTCGATTGCCGTGTATTGCGCCAACGAAGCGGTCCGGGATGCCGGGCTGGACTGGAAGTCGGTGCCACGAGATCGCGTCGGTGTCTATCTCGGAATCACCGAGCATGGAAACGTGGAAACTGAGAACGAAATCTTCGAGATTTCGAAGTTCGGTTACGACACGCGGGTCTGGTCACATCACCACAATCCTCGCACTGTGGCCAACAACGCCGCCGGTGAAGTCACGCTGAACCTCGGGATTACCGGGCCGCACCTGACCATCGGAGCGGCCTGCGCCGCCGGGAACGCCGGTTTCATCCAGGCACTGCAGATGCTCAGGCTGGAAGAGGTGGATCTGGCCATTGCCGGCGGGGTGTCCGAGAGTATTCATACATTCGGGATTTTCGCCAGTTTCGCTGCTCAGGGGGCACTGGCCACGCATCCGGATCCGACGAATGCCTGCCGACCATTTGACCTGGCGCGCAACGGGATTGTGGTGGCCGAGGGCGGCGGCATCTGTACTCTGGAACGTCTGCCGGATGCTCTGGCCCGAGGCGCCCGAATCTACGGCGAAATCATTGGGCATGCGATGAACTCAGATGCCACGGATTTCGTGCTGCCCGATTCCGGTCGGCAGGCCCAGTGCATGCAGCTGGCCATGGCCCGGGCCGGGATCACAGCGGATGAAATTGACATCGTCAGCAGCCACGCCACGGCCACCGGCCAGGGTGACATTGAGGAAGCGAACGCGCTGCGAATGGTGTTCGGCAACTCCTCTGCTGCGATCAACAACACCAAGAGCTTTATTGGTCACGCGATGGGAGCGGCCGGCGCACTCGAACTGCTGGGAAACCTGCCCTCGTTTGACGATGGAATCGCTCACGCTACAATCAATCTCGACGAGCCTGACCCGCGGTGCGAACTTCCCGGACTGGTGATCAATCATCCCAGAGCTCTGGGCCGGGTTTCTTGTATTCTGAACAATTCATTTGGGATGCTGGGCATCAATTCGGTTCTGATCGTGCGTCGGTTTGATGCGTGACCGGACATCTTCAGATGGAATTGCGGCTTAGTGTTTTCTGGAAGAAGGATGGGTTGATGAATTCTGAGCAGATCCGGCAGGTCATTATGGACAGTCTGGAGCGAAGTGCTCCGGATGAGGATCTGTCCGATCTGGACGACGCCCGCCCGTTTCGTGAGCAGATGGAACTGGACAGCATGGACTTCCTGGACATCGTGATGGAACTGCGGAAGATGTACCGGATGCAGATCCCCGAAGAAGATTATCCGCATCTGAACACCATGGCGGGAACGGTCGCGTATCTCCTGCCAAGACTGAGAGACGTCGCCGTCGGGACGTAACATCGTTACGGCAGACTCCAGCGTCCAGTGCGCTCCTGATGACCCCGAAGCCGCGGCCTCGGGGTTGTTTCCGTTCAGGGGCCACCGTGTGCCCGTCAGAATCAGGGTTTCGACTGTGCGTTATGACACCATCATTATCGGCGCCGGAATGTCGGGGCTTTCTGCCGGAGTGCGACTGGCCTACTACGAGAAGAAAGTCTGCATTCTCGAACGTCACTCCACCATCGGCGGACTGAATTCCTTCTACCGGCTCCGCAATCGCAATTTCGACGTGGGGCTGCACGCGGTCACGAACTACGCCGAACCCGGCACGCGACAGGGGCCGCTCAGCAAGCTGCTGAGACAGCTGCGCCTCAGCTGGGAGGATTTCGACCTCCGACCTCAGCTGATGTCGTCCATCGTGTTTCCGGGATGCACGCTCCAGTTCACCAACGACTTCGCTTTTTTTTCCGAGCAGGTGGCCGCCGCGTTTCCGGACCAGGTCGCCGGTTTTCGGGAACTGCTGCAACGGATTGACAGCCATGATCCCCTGAATCTGGAGCGCACGCCGAAATCAGCCCGCATGGTCGTGGAAGAATGCATCCCGGACCCGCTGCTGGTCGACATGCTGTTCTGCCCGCTGATGTTCTACGGCAGCGCCACCCCGCGAGACATGGACTTCAGCCAGTTCGTGATCATGTTTCGCAGCATCTTCTACGAAGGCTTTGGACGCCCCTTCGAAGGCATTCGACTGATCCTGAAAAAGCTCGTGCGACACTTCAAGTCGCTCGGGGGACACCTGAAACTGCGAGCCGGCGTGCGTCAGATCCATCAGCAGAACGGCCGCGCCGTGGCCGTGACCCTGGACGATGGCACCGAAATCGAAGCCGACAACGTGCTGTCATCCGCGGGTGCCGCCGAAACCATGCAGCTGCTCGATCCGACCGTGCGGAACGTCACGCCACCCCCCGGTGACATCTCCTTCGTCGAGTCCATATCGGTCCTGGACTGTGAACCTGCCCGGCTGGGGCACGACCAGACCATCGTGTTTTACTGCGACTCTCCCCGGTTTCACTATGAACGGCCCTGCGAGCCGGTTGACCTGCGCAGCGGAATTATCTGCTCGCCCAATAATTTCGACTACTCGCGGCCGCTCGAGGACGGACGAATTCGGATCACGGCGCTGGCCGATCCCCGTTTCTGGCTCACCCTGCCTGACGACGAGTATGCGTGCGAAAAACAGCGCTGGAACGAACGCATCATTCAGGGGGCAGTGCGCCATATTCCCGACTTTCGCGGCCACGTCATCGACACCGATGTCTTTACGCCGCGGACCATTCTGCGATTTACGGGGCACGTCAACGGCTGCGTGTACGGTGCTCCGGAAAAGTTCGTCAACGGACGGACCCCGGTCCACAATCTGTATCTCTGCGGAACGGATCAGGGGTTTCTGGGAATTGTTGGTGCCATGCTGTCCGGAATTACGGTCGCCAACCGCTATCTGCTCAAGTGATCCAGTTTCCGGCGGTCTGGCGACACTGCCGTCAGCCGGCCAGACACCCGAACCCGGGTTCCCATTGGTGGGATCCCGTCCCCGGCCGGTTGCGTTGACGTTCGTCCGACCTATAATCCGGCGACGCCTGCCGGGCCCGTCCGACCGGACTCGGAACTTGCGCTGATTCCAATACTTCCGAAGCTTCCAAGCCGTACGACCGGAGCGGTCTGTCATGTTGCTGTGGTTCAGAAACGTCTGGATGGCGGTTTTCACAGTCCTGCAGGGAATGTGGGTGACGCTGCTGACAATGGGGAAAACCTATAATCGGCGGACGTTCACGGAAGTCTATGAGTATCCCGAGGTTCCGCTGAAGGTGAAGCCAAGGTACCGGGGTTTTCATCGATTCGACCTGACCACCTGTATCGCCTGCGAAAAATGTGCGGTTGCCTGCCCGGTGGACTGCATCTATATTGACAAGGAAAAGAGTCCTGTTGGCAAAGGATTTCGTGTCAACGGGTTCGTTGTCGATTACAGTAAATGCATGTTCTGTGCGCTGTGCGTCGAGCCCTGCCCGGTGGACTGCATCTTCATGGGATCGAATCACGATCTCAGCTGCTACAGTCGCGACGGATGTATCGTGGACTATGCGAAGCTGCCTCTGGAAATTGCCTGGGGCCGTGCCGCGCTGAATCCCACGGCAGTGGCCGAGTCGAAAGTGCTGCACCAGCCAGTGTGGGTCAAAGGGGAGCCGAGTCCGTTTCAGTTTGTGGATTCCGCATCCTGAGTGGAGTCCGGATCCTGAACTGTCACGCTGTGACAGGATCTTGCTGTTGAGGCGTCACGACGATTGCGAGTCCAGCCGGAGGCCGTCTGTTTTGCGGCGTTGCCAGTGTGCAGGCACGGTGGTGGTGTGCAGACGCGATTGCGGTAAAAGTGGCGAGATTCGCATGTGAGTTTCAGGAGGATTCGCGATGGTGGCTGAAGGTGTGCTGACTGTGCATGAAGTGAACGCTCGACTTCCGCTCGTCAGGGCCGTTGTGCGCGACATTGTGGAGCTGCATGGCGACGTGGCTGCCCGCCGTGAACGGATCCGGCCGACCAGCCGGTCGGATGCCGCTGGCGTGCGAGGCAAGTCGATGCACGACGACGAGGTGCGGCAGGTTGAGAACGAACTGCAGCGCGATGAGCAGAGGCTCCTCGGTTACTCGGATGAACTGCTGCAGATTGGTGGGGTCCTGATTGACGCGGCCACGGGCACGGTCGATTTTCCCGGGGTTCTGGGCGGTGATCGAGTGTGGCTGTGCTGGCAATACAATGAACCGGCGGTGATGTTCTGGCACTCCGGGCCCTGCGGCACATCCGAGCGAATGCCCATCGCAGCAGAAATTCACGGGGCCGCCTGTTCCGCTTCCGATACTGCTCACCCGGGACTATGATCGGACAGCGTGTCGGGCCTGCGCTGCAGAGCCGATGACTCATTGTTGTGTGCGGCTGTGTTCCGCCTATTCGAACCATGACGGGATCATGACTGATGACTGATCTGGTAGGGCATTTTCTCATTTTCGGTGGTCTGGCCATTGTGTTCCTGATGGCTCCGCTGCTGATCGGTCGATTGCTTCGTCCGCGCCTGCCGAATCCTGAAAAGGATGCCATTTACGAGTGTGGTGAGCCGGCCATCGGGTCCAGTTACATTCAGTTTGACCTGCGGTTCTATGTCGTGGCCTTGCTGTTCATCATTTTCGACGTCGAAGTGGCGTTCTTTTTTCCCTGGGCTGCCGTCTACGGGAGCGCAATGCAGCTGGCTGATTCGCGGCTCTCGTCTGATGCCCGGGGAGAACTCAGCGCGAGACTGCTCAGCGTTGACCCCGCCACACTGAAGCCGTCTCAGGTGATCTCAGCCGAAACCGCAGCCCAGCTGGGGCTGAC
>SYLK01000541.1 GCA_005809115.1 Planctomyces sp.
ATCGCAACACCGACGCGCTGTGATGCCGTAAAATCCAAGCTGGCGAAGTATTCCGCAATCTCCTCGCAGGAAAGATCGACAACCCACGCTTCGGATGCTGCGACCGCGTTCGTCGAAAACGCATCAAGACGCCACGTGCGATCGAGAACCGGGTACGAGTGATGGGAAGGTTTCTTCTGTGGTCTTAATCCCCGAGAATCCGGATCGGCCCGAAGATGGACACTCACGCGACGACATGCCCAGATCCGGGAGATCGCATGATTGACCGGCGGATCCCAGCAGGTGACGAGTCTTAGACGCGGTTTGCTGCTGGCCTTCAGCCAATCCAGCGGAACAGGCACCTGCACCCGCACGAGGTCTTTCGGGCCGGCAATTTCCCCCTGCCAGATCATCACCACAGAGCTGGCCAGAGGATTCTTCAGACGGCTGGAGTCTGCCCGTCCGTAGCCAGGAGTTCGATCTGCAAGCGGTTTGATTCTCTCCCCCGATTCCGGACGCTCGGCAGTCAGTGTGAGAAACGCACGCACGGTGGCTCCGAAGGGGTGCGATCCCGGCTGGCAGGCTGTCTGGGATAGTTGCTGCATGACGATTGCAGCTTCTCGAGCGAGGATCGGGGCGGCAAGTGATGTGCCTGACTGATCTTCCCACTGGCCCTGCGGATTCATTGCCAGAACCCCAAGGCCTGGACGGAACCGGTACCTGTCATCCCATGAACCGAGAAGAATTCTCTGGCCACACGCCGAATCGCTGCGGCACTCACGCGACCACGCAACCAGCTGCGACCTGAGTAGTCCTGGCCGGTTCCGGTCAATCGAGAGCGCTGATCACGTCCCAGCAGCTCGGTCAGTCCTCGCAGCACGTCCTCGACTTCGGCACGATTCAGAAACGGCTGCAGTTCAAAGACCGTGTCCACCATTTCCCGAGAACCGCTGATTTCTGCCAGCCATACACCGTCGACGCGGAGCTCGACGGGAATTTCTGAGAAACTTTCGACCGTGGCCCAGCGACTCTGATCACGCGTGTTGAGTGCTTCCAGGGCGCTGGTTCTCGTGAGCAGGACTTCCAGCCGTTCGGGAGTCGCATGGACGAGTGCTCTTCCGTCTTCGGCCACATCGATCAGGTCGAGTCCAAGTCGTCCGAAAACCCGGGGATGGCTGGAACGAAAGTCTGTGACCTCTTCGAAAGTTCCTGACGGAGCCTTTTTCGGGTCTTTCGACGTCTTTCGCAACTGCGGTTCTGGCGCTGCCACAAGAAAATACTGTCGACCGCGTAATGGATCGGCCGATCTGAGCGCGGCCTCCATTGCCTTTTCCAGTGACTGCTTCAGCCTTTTCCCTTTCGCCGCCCAGTTGATCCCGAAGTACTGCGGCGCCCGGCCTCCCCCGGATTTCTCATCCGGCGGAAGCTCATGATGCTCGTTCAGATAGAACGTCCTTGGTGGCTTTTCGGGAGTCGATCTGGCCATCGGGAGTCCTACACTTCCCTCAATATCATGCGGCGTGCCTGATCCTCAACCAGTTGTTCTGCATCAGCGTAGCTCATTCGCTTTGCCAGCATCTGGCGGAGCTCAGTGGTGACGGGCACGCTGAATTTCTGAGCCTTGTCTCGGGCATATGCCAGAATCTCCGCTTTCGCGGGCAGTGGAAACTCCAGATGGACATCGAATCGACGCCAGACGGCGGGATCGAGGCTTTCGGCAGGTTGCAGGTCGCAATCACCAGTCCGTCGGAACGTCCGTGCTCCAGTTCCTGGATCAGCGAAATCACAACACGATCCAGTTCACCGACATCGTGACGTTGTCCTCGATGCCTTCCCAGTGCATCGATTTCATCAATCAGAAGAACCGACGGATGCTTCGCGCAATAATCGAAAAGAGTGCGCAGATTGACAGCCGTCTGGCCAAGGAGCGAAGCGATCAGTCCGGCTTCCTCTTCAACAGAGGCCCAGTCTCTCAACGAGATCGCTCGAAAGAGCGGCTTTAATTCATCAATTGACGGCATGGCAGCGCAGTTGGGTCGGCAATGACTAAAAGTGCGGCACACGGCTGCGCTCGCACGGATTCAAGGGGGCCAAAGTCACCGCAAATCAGGGATAGCAGAATCAACGGAATTTCTCGATCCCCAGGTGATCGTGAAAACGCGAGCCCCCGTGCCCGTTCCGGGATTCGTGGCTCAGTCGGGAACTCTGTCTGGTCAGACCCTTGTGTCTCGGTCAGGCAGAGCGATAGACTTCGCAGGAGAATGTCAGCGGGACCTCCCGGAGAGTGGCGTGGGTTCTGCCAGGAACCCCGTGGTCCCGGATTGCCGCATGCCCAGCGATCTGCTCGCCGGCTCGTGCGGGGATTCCGTCGGAGCTGTGAGAATGATGTTGCCGCAATCTTCTGTATTGCCGTCCGAACTGTCATGGCAGGAAATGGCCGAGGTCGTGCTCCGGGGCGGGCACATTGGTGAGGACGATGCGGTACGAATCCTGGCCGCCGATGACCGGGATGTGCTGGGTATTCTGGACGCGGCTTACCGGGTGCGCCGCCATTACTTTGGAAACACGGTACAGCTGTACTATCTGAAGAATGCGAAGAGCGGACTGTGTCCGGAGGACTGTTCGTACTGTTCGCAGTCACGCATCTCGCAGGCGCCGGTCGAGAAGTACGTGATGCTGAACGCGGAGCGTCTGCTGGAGGGCGCGCGGCAGGCGGCCGAGAGCCGGGCCAGAAGTTACTGCATCGTGGCCAGCGGACGAGGTCCGACCGATCGCGAGGTGGACCATGTGGCAGCCGTGGTGCGGCAGATCAAGGAGCGTTACGGGCTGCATATCTGCTGTTGTCTCGGCCTGCTGCAGCCCGATCAGGCGCGGCGCCTGCGGGAAGCCGGGGTTGACCGTGTCAACCACAATCTGAATACGAGTGAGCAGTTTTACGACCAGATCTGCACGACGCATTCCTGGCAGGATCGGCTCGACACGCTGGCCGTCTGTCGTGATGCCGGGCTGGAACTGTGCGCCGGCATGATTGTCGGAATGGGTGAAGCGGATCGTGACGTGGCTCGCGTGGCACTGCAGCTGGCAGAGCTGCAGGTCGAGTCGATACCGGTCAACTTTCTGAACTCGATCGACGGAACGCCGCTGCAGACGCTGGACCATCTGAACCCGCGTTACTGCCTGAAGGTTCTGGCGATGTTTCGGCTGACGAATCCCGCAACGGAACTTCGCATTGCCGGGGGGCGAGAGGTGAATCTGCGATCCATGCAGGCCATGGGTCTGTATGCGGCGAATTCCCTGTTTGTGAGTGACTACCTGACAACGCCCGGTCAGAAGGCGGAGGAGGATTTTGCCATGATTCGGGATCTGGGGTTTGAGATCACTGCCGGGGACTATGATTCCGCCAGACTGCTGGAAATGTGGAATCGCCCTGCGGCAGAAGGCCCGTGATGCCGCACGCTGCGGCCCGGGCTGTCCCGGGCTGAGCGCGTCCGAGTCGCGTCGCACAGATCAGAGAAGAGCAGGCGAACCTGAAAACGGAGGAAGCATGGCGAAGAAATCGATAGCCGCCGTCGACGTGGCCGGCCGCAGGGTTCTGATGCGGGTCGACTTCAACGTGCCGCTTGACGAGGACCTGCGCGTGACCGACGATCTCCGCGTGCGGATGGCACTGCCGTCGATTCGGTCCGTGATTGATCGTGGCGGAAGGCTGATTCTGATCAGTCATCTCGGTCGCCCGGAACCGGGTCAGGACAATTCGCGTGAGAGTCTCCGGCCGGCGGCGGATGTGCTGGCGAAGTTGCTGGGGCGGTCGGTGAGTTTTGCCACGGATACGGTTGGCGCGGACGCGGTTGCCCGGGTGGCTGCGCTGCAGGACGGCGAAGTGCTGATGCTGGAAAACCTGCGGTTCAGCAAAGGTGAAAAGAAGGGGGACCCGGAATTCGCTGCCAGGCTGGCGGCATTCGCGGACATCTACTGCAACGACGCGTTTGGCACATGTCATCGGATGGATGCCTCCATGGTGGCTGTACCTCAGGCGATGGCCGGCAGGCCGCGCGTCGTGGGATTTCTGGTGGAGAAGGAGATCCGCTATCTGTCCGACGCGCTGGCTCGCCCGCAGCGGCCCTTCATCGCCATCCTGGGCGGAAAGAAGGTTTCCGACAAGATCCGTGTGATCCGGAATCTGCTCGCGATCTGTGACCGGGTTCTGATTGGCGGGGCGATGGCTTACACGTTTTCCCTGGCTGCCGGAGGCCGGGTCGGGAACAGCTTTGTCGAGCCGGAGCGGGTCGATCTGGCCCGTGAACTGATTGCCGCCGGCGGGGACAAACTGGTGGTGCCGCTGGACACGCACTGTGGCGACGCGTTCAGCAGCGAATGCCGACGGCAGGTGATTCCGGCCGGTCAGATACCGGACGGATTCCAGGGACTGGACATCGGTCCGGAGACGGCGGCGGCGTACGCTTCCCTCGTCTCTCAGGCGAAGACAGTTGTCTGGAATGGGCCCATGGGAGTCTTTGAAATGCCGCCATTTGATCAGGGAACCAGGACGGTGGCGCAGGCCATCGCAGACAGTGCCGCGGTCAGCATCATTGGCGGTGGTGACAGCGCCGCGGCGATTCAGCAGCTGGGATTCTCGGACCGGGTTTCCCACGTGAGCACTGGCGGTGGCGCCAGCCTGGCGATGCTGGAAGGTGAAAAATTTGCCGCGGTGGAACTGCTGGACGAAGCCTGACCGATCCGGTTTGCCGGCCGGATCCGGAGTAACACCCGGCGGAAGATTCTGAACATTTGATGGGCAGCAGCCGAGAACCCCGACCTTGTCAATTTTCACAAAGATCATCAATCGGGAAATTGCCGCGGATATCGTCTATGAGGACGACATCTGCCTGGCCTTCCGGGATATTCACCCCCAGGCACCGGTGCATGTGCTGCTGATTCCCAAAGTGGCCGTCGAATCGCTCGATCAGCTGTCGGCCGAACACCGGGATCTGTGCAGTCATCTGATGCTGGTGATTCCGAAAGTTGCCGCCCACCTGGGCCTGACCGGCGGCTATCGCACTGTGATCAATACCGGACCGCACGGTGGCCAGACGGTGTTTCATCTGCATATCCATATTCTGGGAGGTCGCAGCCTTGCCTGGCCGCCGGGCTGAGAACCGTGTCCGCGACTGGTATCCGGAGGGTGCCTGAGTCGGTGTCGTGTCGCCACCACAAATTTCGCTTCATCATCCCGGTCCAGTGGTGTGATCTGCTGGCCGTCAGAAAAAGGAAACGTCACATGCCGCGTCCATTCCACGGTCTCTTGCTGCTGATCGGCTGGTCCACAGCAGTCAGCAGTGCCGCAAGCCTGATCTGTGCCGCGAACCTGTACGCCGAAGACAAGACCGCCAGCACAGCGGAATCGGCGGACGGGATGACGATGGCCACGGCGGCAGAACGGTTCATGATGACTCTCGCCCCGGATCAGCGGCCTGCCGCTCAGTACGCTTACGATGACCCTGAGCGACAGAACTGGCATTTCATTCCCCGGGACCGCAAGGGTGTTGGGCTGTGGGATCTGTCCGGAGACGCCCGAAAAGCTGCCGAGGACCTGGTCAGGGCGGGACTGTCTGCCGCGGGTTATGCCCGATCACTGCAGATTCGCAGTCTGGAAGAAGTCCTGTACCTGTTCGAGGGAGGCGAGGAAGCGGAGCGAAGGCTGCGGCGACATCCGCACCGATATTTCATCACGGTGTTCGGAACTCCGTCCGCGACAGGTCTCTGGGGCTGGCGTTTCGAAGGTCATCACCTGTCGTTGAACTTCAGCGTGAAGGACGGTCGCATCGTCAGCAGTACACCCGAGTTCTTCGGAGCCAATCCGGGAGTGATTGACGGCGGACCGGGACGAAGTCTCCGGGTTCTGGGGCGACGTGAGGACCTGGCGCGTGACATCCTGAAGTCCTGCACCAGTGAGCAGTCAGCGGTGATGTGGATTTCCCGCGATGCACCGAAAGACGTGCGCGGCGGTGGCGTGGCACAGCCAGAGATTTCTGACGCCGTCGGACTTCGTTTCACTGAAATGTCCGTCGAGCAGCATGGGTTGCTGCGCGACCTGATCGGTGAATATCTGTCAGCGATGCCGGCCAGCGTCGTGAAAGACCGCATGCAGGCCATCGGTCGTGACGGACTGGATGACATCCGGATTGCATGGTGGGGCGGGCCTGATCGGAATCAGCCACACCACTATGTCGTGCAGGGAAAGAGTTTTGTCATTGAGTACAACAATACGCAGAACGAAGCCAACCATGTTCATGCCATGTGGCGGAACCTGGGCGGTGACTTCAATCTGACGGTTCCCTGAAGACCGAATCCCGGGACACACAGACTCCGGCTGTGATCACGGAGTTCGCAGTGATCCGCGAGGCGCTGCTCTGATCCGAACAGGTCTTCCGATTATTTTCGGCCAGTTCTCAGGATCGCACTGCTCATGGCCATCCCGCACCCGGAACCCCTGATCGACACTCACTGCCATCTGGACGCAGAAGCTTTTCACCAGGATCTGCAGGAAGTGATCGAACGGGCGGTGGTGAGCGGCATTGAGCATCTGCTGACAATCGGAATCAGCCGTGAGACGAGTGAAGCCGCAGTCGTCCTCGCAAACCGTTACCCCGTCGTTTCGGCGGTGGTGGGGATTCAGCCGAATTACGCCCAGGTTGCTCTGGCCGGGGACTGGGATCAGATCGTGGAACTGGCGCGTCATCCCCGCGTGGTCGCCATCGGTGAAACCGGGCTGGACAAGTATTGGGACTATGCTTCGCCGGAACTGCAGAGTGACTATTTTGCCCGGCATCTGGAATTGTCCCGGCGATGTCACAAGCCGTTCATTGTACATTGCCGCGAGGCCGAGGCAGAAGTCATCGACATGCTGCGGCAGGAGGCACGTCGGGGAGCGCTGTCGGGTGTGATGCATTCGTTCTGCGGGAACGCCGACGACGCGGCCGCGTGTCTCGAACTTGGCATGTACATCTCGTTCGCCGGGATGGTCACGTTCCGAAAGAACCAGCAGCTGCGTGACGTCGCCCGCACTGTGCCGCTTGATCGCATTCTGGTCGAAACCGACGCACCCTACCTCGCACCGCATCCCCATCGCGGTAAACGGAACGAACCAGCATGGGTGCGGCTGACGTCGGAGTGTCTCGCGGATGTCCACGGTGTGACAGCTGCTGAGATGGCAAGGGCTGTCTCGGCCAATGCGAAGCGACTGTTTCGACTGGACCGGGTCGTCCACAGCTGACGCACCTGAATCCGCGCAACGCTGCACCAGAGGCTGGGCTCGTCCGGGCGATCAGCATGCAGTGGCGATCAGAGCGGGGCTGGCAGTGGCGAGATCAGCCTGCCTGGGGCAATCAGCCAGTATGTCTGTGAGACCGTCGACAAAGTCGTACGTGAGTGGAGCGAATTCACTGCCACTCACGTACGCTGGCTGCTGCGTCGGATCAGTCTGCCGGAAATCCGGCAGAGCAGTTTCATTTCTTCTTCGCCGCTTTACTGGCGGCCTTTTTTGCGGCCTTGCCGGAGCTGGCCTTCCTGGCTGCTGCCGGGGCTGCGCCCGCAGCTCCATCTGCCTTCTTCTTTTGCGCCGCGGTCTCCGGTTTTGCGCCGAAAGCCTTGTCCCAGTTCTTCCAGAACTTCGGATTCGTTCCGGTTCGAACAATCGGTCCACCCATCTAAATGACCCTCATCCTGCAAACGGTACCAGAGAATTGGAATGTTTCACGAGCATCAATGGCCGGCTCTGGAATCTGCCGCACACGACCTGACGCCAGTTGCCGCCGACGGACAATCCGGATGCTGCGGACGTCAGGCACGACGGCGTACAGCTGCTGCGCTGCACCAGCCGCACGGCGGATTGTGTGTTCGAGGTGGTTCACCGTCAAGCGGCCTCGACTCAAGTCGGTCGAACTTCAGATCCTGGTCTGTGTTTTGCAATGCGAGTCAGGTTATGATCTGTCTTCGAGGATGGCAGGTTCCGCTGCAGGTTCTGCTGCAGTCGACGACGGTTGTTGTCGTGGAACGACCCGTCAGCGAGGAGGGAGACGATGGGAATGGTGCCCCGATGTGAAGTTGCTGAATCAGCTTGGCGCGATGTAGCGGGCGGATCTTCATGGCTGACGCAGTCGGAGCTGGTCCTGGTCTGTGGGGTGCTCCTGGTCTGTCTGCTGGCAGCCGGCCCACTGACGGCGATGGAAGCCGCGTCGGCGGGTGCGACCGGACAGTCCGAAAAGCAGGTGCTGAGCGAAGAGACTCAGCAGGTGCCGACCGATCACCGGGTGATGCAGCAGTTGCAGCAGCTGGAACAGCAGGTGCGCCGTGGTCGCGTCCCGGAGATTCGCGATCAGCTGCGACTGCTGAGTCTGTCCAGTGGGGTATTGCTGATGCCGCGGGCGAGCACTGCTCCGGAGTTTCATCACATCTGGGAACCGCTGTTTCGTGTCAAGTTTCGGACGATTCACGGGCTGACGCCGGGCCAGCTCCGGGAGCTGCGTCGGGAGCACGATCCGCTGGCCAGTGTCGCACTGATGCAGGCCATGACCGGGGGCCGTCTGGACAGGCTGGTCGACGTGATCCACCACTTTCCCGGTTGTGAAGCATCGTACCGTGCGCATCTGCTGCTGGCCCGGGCGCACGTGGACCGCGGGAATTCTCTGGCGGCGATGTCATGGCTGCAGCCTCTGCTGGAGCAGGGTGTGCCGGCGGACTGGAAGTCGGCCGGCCAGACTGCGCTGCAGCGTCTGGAGCAGCGTGTCCCGGAAGTCACGGCTGTCGCAGGCGGAAATCCCGGTCCCGTGGATTCGCCGGCCAGGTCATCCGAGGATCCCGGCGACACTGCCGCGGTGAGTACTTCGCTGCCGGCGGAACTGCACTGGCAGTATGAGCCGCCGCTCTCGCCGCTGGTGCGGGATTCTGTGGATCGGCTGTTGACGAGTGCTCGCCAGACCGGAGCGATTCCGTGGACCTGCTGGGAGCCGGCGACTGACGACCAGTGGATCTTCAGCCGCACGCTGCGTGGCATCGCGGCACTGGATCGTCGGACGGGAATTCCCGTCTGGAACTGGACATCCCTGGCAGGTCCGGACACCGACCTGCAGCAGCTGGCGGAGCGAGGATCCGACGTTGCGCCCGGAGTTCCGGGCGGGGACCCGGAAGCGGTATTTATCAGTCTTGACAGTTCAGCCGTCAGTAACCTGCTGAATCGGAACTCTGTGACGGGTCGACTGACATGCGACGCGGAGCGTCTGTTTCTGGTGGAAGACGCGGGTCGCGGTGAAGGAGTCTCAGCCGGCTCGCGTCTGTTGCGGGAGCATGCTGTGGCCGGCGCGGGGCATTCCGAGCTGATCGCACTGGACAAGGCAACCGGGCGACGTGTGTGGAGTGTGGGCGGGGATCCGATCGAGGCGGTGTTTGAGAACGACCTGACAGCCGCCTGGATCGCCGGCCCTCCGACCGTCAGCGGCGCGAATCTGCTGACAGTGATGGAACAGCGGGACGTGATTCTGCTGGCATGTCTGTCGGCCGAAACCGGTCGGCTGTTCTGGAAACTGCCTCTGGTATACCCTGCGACGCCGGCTGGCCAGGATCCGGCTCGTCGCATCACTGCTGCGGTACCGACTGTCAGCGGCGGACTCATCTGGACGACCACCACAACCGGCTGGATGGTCGCCGTCGATTCCCTGACTCGGTCGGTGTTGTGGGCACATCGTACCCGGCGGCAGGCCGAACTGCTGGAAGATGCCGGGACTGGCCGAGGGCGCGTGCCGGGGGCCCGACCGCATGCGTCGCTGCGGGAGAGCTGGCCGGTCCATGCTCCGGTGGTTGCCGGAACACAGCTGATCGTGTTTCCGAGTGATGCCCACGACCTGCTGATTCTGGATGCGATCAGGGGAGTTCTGAAGCACCGGGTGCCTGTCCGGAAGCATCGTCTGACGTTGTTCGCCGATGGTCAGCGCCTGGTTTTGGCGGGGTCGGAATCGATTCAGGCCTATGCCGCCTCGGATGGGCATCTGCTGTGGACAACGGCCTTTCAGTCGTCGGACTGTCTGCCGGTGGGTTCAGCCATCATTCGCTGCGGTCGCCTGGTCGTTCCCATGTCGGACGGGACGCTGCACAGCATTGATCCGGCCACCGGCCGGGTCGAAGACATCCGATCACTGCCCCGCTCGGCGCCTGCCTGGGGAGGCTTGTCTGTGGTGGGAGAGGACGTGCTCAGCTTTTCACCGCGTGAAATCCTGGTGTATGCGAACGCGTCGTCCGGTGTCAGCCTGGGGAGTCTGTCGGAGCAGGCCGAGGCGCTGCTCCGGAAAAATGACCCCGTCGCGGCGAGGAAGCTGCTGGAAGCTGCCGAAGCGAAGGTCGGAGACGAAACGACGGTCCGGCGTCTTCGCTTTCGCGTCCTCTCCATCCTGGCCGACGTCAACGGACAGTCCCCGGTGACCGCGGACGAGCTGGGGTCCCTGGCTGTGTCGGGGCCTGAGCACGCCCGCGTGCTGCAGCATCGCATCAATACTCTCCGGCGCAGTGGCCGTCTGGACGAGGCGACGGAACTGGCGCTGAAGACTCTGAACGATGAGTTCAGCGTGCAGAGACAGAGTATCTCTTCGGATTCCGGATTCCAGCTCCTGCGAACATGGCTGCTGGCGAGCCTGGACGCATGGCTCGACGACAGCGACGAGAGGTTCCGGCGGAGTACACGGGAACTCGTGCTGCAGCAGCCGACTGAGATTCTGCTGGGATTGCACCATCCCGTGGCTGGTGCGGAATTGCTGTGTCGAATCGAGAACGAAGGGAATCAGACAGATCCCGATGAACAGTCGATCCACATGGTGCTGCAGGCCGTCGAGACGATGCGGGCAACGATCGCTGACACATCCTCCTCAGCTGCGGCTGAAGCGCTGCGGAATCAAGCCGCTGCGGGCGTTGAACCGTTGCTGCGGGCTCAGCGAATTCTGAAAGCCCGGGCTGACCGGCTCGCGGAGCTGACTCGCGGCGTGCCACCGTCAAACGCCGAAGGAGCCGATTCAGTGCACGCAGCCGATTTCGTACCGCAGCGCCAGAACCGATCGAAGGCTGCCTGGACAGCGCTCCGGTGGCAGCTGCTCCGCGCGGTGGCCCGCGATCTGGAAACCGGCCGGGAGTCGGATGAAGCGGAGACTCGCGAGGTCGCTCGGGAATCAGTCCCGCCCGCCGACAGTGCAGTCGAAGGCGGCTCATTCCTGAACCACGACACCCGGAGAGGATCGGAGCTGCTGGCGGAGAGCTGGTCCCGCTGGCCTGATGGACCTTACACACCCGTTCCGGTCTCACAGTTTGTATCGTTCCGCCAGAGCGAGAAGCTGCTGATCCCCCTGACGGGAGCGGATCCGTTTCTCAACGAATCCGACTGGCAGTGGCTGCGGACTCCCACGCTGCTGAAGGCCGTTTCCGGCGCCGGCAGCGGAACCGAAGCCTGGTCCGTCCCCTGCATTGTGAACGATCTGACGCCCTACAGCGTCTCCGCGAATACGATTGATCGTCAGGGTTCCGTCGTGCTGATTCGGACATCACACACGATCTCGGGGATATCGGTACTGGATCAGCGGACACTGTGGAACCGCCGATTCCCGTATGCGTGGTCTGAGCCCCGGAGTTCGGCGAATTCGCGGCAGCACACCATCACCCGTGATTCCATCCTGAGCACTCGGGCGGCGGATCCTGTCGATGCGGCTGCCTACAGGGTCTGCGGCGCATCCGCCCGGTGGCTGTGTCTGCAGTCGCGTTCCGGGCTGGAAGTGCTGGATCTGCTGACGGGCGAACCGCGCTGGTCCCTGCCGGTCACCGGAGAGCATCCTCAGGCATTCGCCACCGGGCGAGTTGTGGTGATGATGGATGCTCAGACTCGAAGTGTCCGTGCCGTGCGAACGTCGGATGGTATTGCGGCTGTCTCGGCGGTGACGTCCGAGATGTTTGACCAGACGCTGCTGGCTACGGCGCACGAACTGGTGCTGCTGCGTGCTCCGGCATCAGACGGCGGGCGGCATACGCTCGAATGGGTCGACCCGGTCAGTGGAGAAGTTGTCCGAAGGATGAGTCTGCCCGAAGCGCGGTCGCTGCAGTTCCTTGATCAGGGTACGCTGGTTGCCGTTTCGGCGGAAGACTTCCATGTCGTGAGACTCGTCACGGGCGAATCGCTGCAGTATTCACTCTGGAATTCCGCCGTCAGCAGCACGCCTCCGCCGTCGGCCGGCGGAACGGCTGCGGACCGAGCCGAGGAGCCGGCGCAATCGATGCTGCAGGTGTTTGCGGACCCGGTGAACTTTTATGTGTTCCCGCGGTTCCTGACTTCGCGATCTCCGGACCTGCGATTTCTCGGACGAGAACTCGTTCCGGTTGACGGACCCATTCGGGCGATTGATCGACAGACCGGTCGGCTTCGCTGGGTCACGTACTCGAATTCACCCGTCAGCGCTACATTCGATCAGCCGGTCGCTCCGGTCCTGCTGCTGATGCAGCCTGATCCGAAGGTTCTTCCAGGCAACCAGCCGGGCGTTCCAGGAGCGGTCGCCCTGCCCCGCGTCAGTTTTCGCGGCATTCTGAAGACAACCGGATCGACTCTGTTCGAACATCGTCTCAGCTCGCGGTATCCCCTGCCCTTCGTTCGTCTGCTGACCGATCCGGATTCCGGGATCGATATCGAAGCATTCGGCAGCCGCGTGCGATTTGTCGCCGATCGCCCCCGCTGAAATCCATCCAGCCGTCGGGGGCGCGCGGGATCTTCAATCCGCAGGGGTCAGGACCGGCCAAAAAATGAGTTGCCCAAACTCAGGAAAACTTCGGCCGCAGGAATCCTGCACCTCGAAAGCGGATTCGCTGGATCAGTTCCTCAGCTGGCCGATGATTTCATGCCGCAATTTTACGGTCAGAACGAAACATTCAGGTCCAGCAGTGTCACACAGCAGCGTGATTCCGGTCAGGGGGGCGCTGCGCTTCCCTGACCAGAAAATTTGTGCAACTGATTTTTTGGCCGGTCCTTACGGGTTGGTCGTTGGCGTGGTGCGGATTCCGGTGAAGAACCCGATCATCATTTCCTCCCAGCTCTGCTGCCCCCACGTGACCACCTGAGTGGGGTCCGGGTTGTTGGGGTTGGACGAGGAATTATCGAACGTGGCAGTGCAGGTCACGACGGTCCCGGGCGGAATCACTTTGGGCTCGGCGAATTCGTATCGCAGCTGCCAGTTGAAATCATACCTGGGCACATCAAGCAGTGTTTCGGAGGTGCCATCCGGCCAGAGCGCGTCATAGCGAAACGCCTTCCCCCGCAGATGCATATGCGGCGTAAGGCTCAGCAGTGTGATTTCCTCGCGGAACTTCTCTTTCGCGATCACGACATGACTGCTGGCATGGGCGGGAATCTGAAACTTCTGATTGATGGCTTCCAGCCCGACGACTTCATGACGAACATGGGAGGCATCTGTCAGCTTCAGACCGATGTAGCTGCGGTCGGACTGTGCCGTGCCGTTGGGTGTGTAGTGCATTTCAAACAGGATTCTTGAACCAGCCGGCACCCGCATGGCGGCACCTGGCGGAAAGGTCAGCGGCGACGTGCCTGGAGCATATCCGATGAGCATTTTTCCCAGGCTGACGTCCTTCTGGCCGGGAATCTGCAGGAACGCAATGATGTGGTGTACGACTGCGGCGTTACCCGGTCGGGCTTCTGCGGCGGTCACGAAAGTGTCTTCCTGAAATCCGGGATCCACCTGAAAATACTGGTAATCCACGACGCCGACAGCCGGAACCTGGTACGGCTGATCCCGCACATGGATGACCAGATCGGGTTCAGGCATCCGCCAGCCACTGGCAAACAGAGGCGCCTCGGGCAGGTCTTCGGCGGCGCCTTCGGGACAGCCGTTCTCAATCCACTGCAGAATCAGGCGCTTTTCTTCGGCCGAGAGTCGCACATCGTTCCGAAAATGTCCGAACGCCGGATTGGCATTCCAGGGCGGCATCCGATCATCTCGGATGACCTCGGCGATGGTGGCTTCCCAGCCTGCGGTATCCGCATACGATGTCAGGGGAAACGGAGCGATCTGGTCAGCGCGATGGCATTCCAGGCAGCGTGCGTGGAAGATTGGTGCGATATGCCGGCTGAAGGTGATTTCGCCGTGTGGTGGCACGGATTTCCTGCGTCCGATCTGACAGCCCACGGACGGCGTGCTGGTCACCGCGGGGACTGCGCCGTCGATCAGGCTCTGCAGCGCCACCGCCAGGTCCTCATGCATCGGCTGCAGCCTGGCGATGCCGATGCCATACTGATCGTCAATCCGGCCCTGATAGCGGGTATTTCCCGCGCCGTCCAGAACGACAACTTCGGGAGTTCTCACAGCGCTCAGGAGATCGGCCAGAGTCTGCTCTGAATCCATCAGAACGGGCAACTGAATCCCTGCGCGATCTGCCCAGGCCACAACCTCGGACAACGTGTCCTGCACGTTGGCTGCGACGCCGACGAAGCGAACTCCCGAGTCCGCGAATCGCTGCGACAGTGCCTGCAGACGCGGACCATAGAGCTTTGCCAGCGGACACTCCGTGCCCACGAAGGCGAACACGACGATTCCGCCGCCCCGCAGCTGTTTCAGCGACTGCGTCTTACCATAGCAGTCCGGAAGGTTGATCGTATCCAGTCGCGAGTTGAGATCAATCGCGTCCGCCGCGCAACAGCACGAGGAAATACTCGCCAGCCAGATCACCAGGAGGCTCAAGACAGAATGCAGAAGGTTCATTCGGTTGGTCCGGCAGGAATGGATTCGTCCATGGCAGGACAGCGCCATCAGGGCTCAGAAATTTTGTGCAGATGGGGGTTTTCGGTTCGGCTGACTGCGACGGGCGCGGATTTCACGGCCTTGAACGGGGAGCCCGGGAGGTCATTCCCCCAGGAATTTTTCAGGAATGTCCGGCGATGGATGTGCCCGCTGGCCCGAGCCCGCGTCTCGTCGGTATGGAACAGGCGGACGGAGTTCCAGTCATGCGCCGTCAGATCGCGCCGTCAGGCCACCCGCACGCAGAGAAAGTCTACCGAATGCATTCGCCGGGAGACAGACGTAACACGCAGAAATCAGCAGACAGGTTGAGGAGTAGGACTTCCGATCCCGCTGCGGATCACGCTTGTGACCGACTGGACGGGAGCGTTATTCTCTGCTGAGAGGCTGCCATGTGTCAGCGCAGCACAACGTCGCTGGTGTACGATTTTGTTCGGTTGATGTTTCTGTGGATGGAAGTTGGCCATGGCGCAACCTCAGTTTATCCTTGATCGGCGTGGAATGCTGCGAGCGGGTGCAGCGGGCGTGGCAGGCTTCACGCTGCCAGCCGGCTCCGTCAGCCGGGGGGCAGACTTGCTGTCGTCGATGGAACGGGCGGAAGACGTCCGAGCATCGGGCGTGACACCGCGTGCACGATCGGTGCTGATGGTCCTTCTGAGCGGCGGGCCGGCGCAGCTGGATACGTTCGATCCCAAGCCGGAAGCGCCGGCTGAGATTCGGGGTGAGTTTTCAGCGATTCAGAGCGCCATCTCCGGTATTTCAGTCTGTGAGCATCTGCCGCAGCTGGCTGCGCGCATGAACCAGTGGGCCATCGTGCGGTCGATGGCACATCGGGAACACAATCATCTGCTCGCCACGCATGTGGCGCTGACGGGCCGCGCGACGCCGGTCCCCCGAGGTGGCAGCGACCTGGACCGGGTGGAGTCGCGGAATGACTTCCCCAATCTCGCCGCGGCCCTCAGTTATGTCCAGCCGCGCCGCGACGGAATACCCACCGGAGTGTCGCTGCCGAATTACCTGATTGAAGGCCCGCTGACCTGGCCGGGTCAGCATGCCGGCTTCCTGGGGCCGCGTCATGATCCATGGCAGATCAACCATGATCCGAATGACTCCGGATTTCGGGTGGAGTCGCTCAGCGTTCCGGAGGACACCAGTGATCGGCGAATCCTGTCACGTCGCGACCTGCTGAATCGCCTGAACGGGGATCGCGCGGTTTTTGCCGGGGACGGCAGGTCGGGCGCGTTTGCGGAACAACAGGACGTGGCGTTCTCGCTCCTGACATCGGCACGCGTGGCAGAGGCATTCCGGATTGACCGCGAACAGTCCGCAACCCGTGACCGCTACGGTCGCAATAAATTCGGTCAGTCGCTGCTGTTGTCTCGTCGGCTGATCGAAGCTGGAGTCCCTGTGGTGCAGGCTGCGATGGGAATTGTGCAGACGTGGGACACCCATGTGGACAACTGGGGCCGTCTGAAGCGGCAGCTGCTGCCGTGGCTGGACCAGGGGCTGGCTGCACTGATCGACGACTTGTCAGCGGCGGGCCGGCTGGATGAAACGCTGGTGGTGGTGATGGGTGAGTTTGGTCGCACGCCGCGAATTTCCACACTGCCCGGGCAGACGGTTCCGGGGCGAGATCACTGGGCTCATGTGTATTCCATGCTGTTTTCAGGAGCGGGAGTCCGGGGCGGGCAGGTGATCGGGGAATCCGACAGCATTGCGGCCTACCCCAGAACGCGAGCCTGGAGCCCGGCGGACGTGGGTACCACGATTCTGCATGCGCTGGGAGTCTCGCAGAAATCCTCAGTGACGGACCCGCTGGGACGTCCGGCACAGCTGCTGAACGGCGAAATCATCCTTCCGCTTTACCGTGGCGGCAGCGTGTGAACAACTGTGTGCGGGCTGAGACAGCGACGTGCCGTTTCCGGCGGCTTGTTCGGATGGTGCAGGGAAGGTAGCATAGCAGAGTCAGTTTCAGACACAGGTTGTGATGCATTTTCGCAACCGTACCCTGGGAGAGGCTCGATATGAGACAGGCTGCATGTTTCCTGGTTTACCTGCAGATCGGACTGCTCGGATGTCTGTTGCCCGCAGGCGTGCAGGCTCAGACGTCCGCCGACGGGAAGGCGGGGGCCGATCAGGCGAATCCGGAGATGGAGATTCGGGATGTCGTGGAACGGTTCGTCACGGCTTACAATGCTCACGATGCCGCCGCTGTCGCCGAATTGTTTCTGCCTCAGGCACAGGTTGTTGATGAGGATGACAACACGGTCCATGGTCGAGTGGAGATCCAGGAACTGTTTGCCGGTGTGTTTGAGCAGCATCCGGATACGGGGATAGAAGTCCATATCGAATCCATCCGCTTCATCGGAACGAGTCTGGCGATTGAGATGGGCTCGACGGTGACGATTCCTCCTGCCGGAGAAACTGCGGTGGCTGGTCGCTACAGCGTGCTGCACGTGCGAAACGACGGCAAATGGTCGATGGGTCTGGTCCGTGACATGCCCCTGGAGCCGACGCATCGGGACCACCTTCAGGCCCTGGCCTGGCTGACTGGTGACTGGGTGGATGAGAGTCGGGAGGGGGTCGTCCAGACTTCCTGTCGCTGGGCGGATGATGACAGCTTTCTGCTGCAGGAGATCACGGTTCGTCAGGCTGGCCAGGATGTACTGAAGGCGAGTCAGCGAATCGGCTGGGACCCCCTTGGAAAGCGGTTTAAGTCGTGGGTGTTTGACTCCGAAGGGGGCTATGGTGAAAGCAACTGGACTCCCACAGAGACCGGCTGGCTGATCAGGGCCACGGGTGTGAATACCGATGGCACGACCGCGTCAGCCACGCACCACATCGAGCCGACGGGGATCGACCGCTATGTGTTTCGGTCCGTCGATCGTGTTTCCGGAAACGAGATGTTGCCTCCTGTGCAGGTCACTGTGGTGCGTCGGCCGCCGCCGGTACAGGATTCCGACACGAGTGCAGCTGAAGAATAACGGATCACCGCAGGGGATTCCTGCCAGTTCCGGACTGAAACATCAGCACGGAATGGTGAGATTTCGCAGCGATCGGCGCTGACTTTCAGTGAAATCATCAATTCAGGCGGGCTGTTCCGGGAGTTTACAAATGAAATCGCGATTCTCAGCTGCGTTCACCTTGATCCTGTGTTTCGTGCTGCTTGGTTACTCGGTGAGCACGGCATTTGGCCGCGGGGGGCGTGGCGGCGGGGGCGGCGGCAGGATGGGCGGCGGGATGGGTGGCGGCGGGATGTCACGACCCTCGGGCGGATTTTCCGGAGGTGGCAGGCCGTCCGGGGGTGCCAGGCCGTCCGGGGGTGCCAGGCCGTCCGGGGGTGCCAGGCCGTCGTTCGGAAGTTCTCCGTCAGTCAATCGTCCCGGGGGCGGCAGTGCACGTCCTGCCACGCGGCCCAGTCCGGGCGTCGGGAGCGCCTCGCGGCCGTCGACACTTCCGTCGACACTTCCGTCGGCGCGTCCGGGCAGCGGGTCGGGGACCGGCTCAAGACCGTCAACACGTCCGGGCAGCGGGTCGGGGATTGCGTCGCGACCTTCGACACTGCCGGCCACACGTCCGGGCAGCGGGACGGGGATCGGCTCTGGCATCGGCTCACGACCGTCGACGCTTCCGGGCACTCGTCCGGGAGCAGGGTCGGGCATTGGCTCGCGTCCGTCAACGCGTCCGGGAGTCGAGGCCGGAATCGGAGCAGGCGTCGCCAGTCGGCCGGGAGCCAGCCTGCCCGGACTGGGGAGCGGCAATATCGGATCGCGTCTGCCGGGTCAAGCAGCCGGAATTCAGGATCGCATGGCGAATCGTCCGCAGACCCTGGAAGATCGGCGCAGCAGTCTGAGTGACAGAATGACGAGTGGGCGCGAAGACTGGCAGCAGCATCGCGGAGACATGCAGGACGATCGCCAGAATTGGCGCGACGGCAATCGAGAAGACTGGCAGGACTTCGCTGACAACAACCTGCTGCATCACGGTGGCTGGTACAACGGATGCTGGCATGGTGGCTGGGGTCCCGGTACGGGTTGGAATTATATGTGGGACAATTATCCGGTCGCAGCAGCGTTTGGAGTGACGCGGTGGGGGATTAACCGCCTGGCTTACGGATTTGGTTACTGGGGGTATACAAATCCCTGGGCGCCGGTCAGCAGTGGCGCGGTCTACGATTACTCGCAGCCACTGGTCGTCTACAACGACAACAGCACCGTGACCACGTCAGCGCCGGCGGATGCTGCCGCTGCACAGCCGGAATCCACGACCACCGATGGTCCACAGCCGACCGACGAAGGCATGGCGGCCTTCGATGAGTCGCGAGCGGCATTCATGGCAGGTGACTACGAAAAAGCGTTGTCCCTGCTGGACAGGACGCTCAGCACCATGCCCCGAGACACAGTCGTGCATGAATACCGGGGACTGGTCCTGTTCGCGCTCCGACGGTATCCGGAGTCGGCTGCAGCGGTCTACGCGGTGCTGTCGGCCGGACCAGGCTGGGACTGGACGACGATGAGCGGGCTGTATCCATCTGTTGATGTGTACACTCAGCAGTTGCGGGAGCTTGAGAACTTCATAAAGGCAAATCCGGCATCGGCCGATGGCAGGTTTCTTCTGGGCTATCACTACCTGACGACCGGATATCAGGAGTCGGCGCACAGTTCGTTTCAGCAGGCCCTGGAGCAGCTTCCGGGGGACAAACTGCTGACACAGCTGGTCGGCATGACAGCTCCGGCAAGCCCCGCAGGAAAATCGCCTCCGCCTGCGCCGCCGGTTCCGCTGGATCTGCCAGCCGAGAAAACGCTGACGGCAGAGAAACTTGTGGGCACATGGAAGGCGTCGAGCGCGGATGCGGAATTCGAGCTTCAGCTTTCCGCCGACGGCAGGTTTGTCTGGACATTTTCCCGGGGTTCGAAGCGAGAGTCCGTCGAGGGGGTGTTTGCGGTTGATCAGAATCATCTCGCTATGGAGCCTGATGCCGGCGGCACCATGCTGGCAACGATCGACCTCGCTGGCCCGTCAAAGTTCCTGTTCCGCATGATTGGCGCGGAGGCCAATGATCCTGGCCTGAATTTCCGGAAGGGCTGAGCGACAGCGGATCCGGAGATTCTCTGGCTGCTGGTCGCCGGGGAGGAGGTGAGGCAGCCGCAGTCCAGCAGTTCCTGCGGCTGCCGGGGGGAGGAGCTGCAGCAACATGACATCCCTCGCTCCCCGGATCTGAAAATTCCCGTGGGCGATCATGGAACGGGGGAAATAATCATTGTGGTCCGGTGGGAATCTCGGATATTAAACGCGCAGGTTCAGCACGGCCGGCTTTGCGGGTCGCTGCTTTCTGTGAACCCCACCAATGCCCCTCGTGTCGGTTGAACGAATCGCCGCAGTGACGGCCGAAGTGCGTTCCCTTCACACCAGACGGATCAGCTCAATTCCATGATCATGCAGGCGGTTCCCGCACAGCGCAGAAAGACACTGCGGCGCAACCTGGCAGCGATGAATGCCGACGGATTTTCGTTCAGCGTGATGGTGGGCATCGGTGAAACCTACCTGCCGGCGTTCGTGCTGGCACGCGGGATGGGTGAGCTGACGGCAGCGCTGATTGCGACGGTACCGATTCTGCTGGGCAGCCTGCTGCAGCTGGCGGCGCCGCTGATCCTGCAGAGAGTCGGATCCTATCGCCGCTTCGTGGCCGGAACGGCGTCGATTCAGGCGTTCAGTCTGCTGCTGCTGGTGGTGATGGCATTCTGGAAGGATCTGCCGGCGTGGGCCGTCTTCATCCCGGCGACACTGTACTGGGCGGCTGGTCTTTCGGTGGGTCCGGCGTGGAATACGTGGGCAGAACAGATAGTGCCGCGGCGGATTCGGTCGGGTTTTTTCGCAATTCGCAGCCGTCTCTGTAACGTGGGCGTGCTGCTGGGGCTGATCAGCGGGGGCCTGCTGCTGCGATATTCAGCGGCTGAGGGCTGGCCGGTGTCGATTTTCGGCCTGCTGTTTGCGATTGGCTCGGCTGGTCGATTCATCTCGGCAGCGATGCTGGCGCGTCAGACGGAAAGCAGTGGCGGTGGTTCACTGGCCTTCGCGGAGCCGCAATCCATTCTGGCGCGTGACCGATTCGGGGCGATGCTGAGAACGCTGCTGAATCCCGGTCCGATCGGGAAATTCGTGTTCTTTCTGATGGCTGTTCAGACAGCGGTGCATGTCTCCGGCCCGTATTTCACCCCGTTCATGCTGCGAACGCTGAAGCTGTCGTGGGGAGAGTACATGAGTCTGCTGTCGCTGGGTTTCATCGGAAAAATGGTGTCACTGCCCTGGGCCGGACGGCTGGCAAACCGGGCAGGGGCGGATCGACTCCTGTGGATCGGCAGTCTGGGGATCGTACCAGTCAGTGCGCTGTGGATCGTCAGTCAGCAGATGTGGTTCCTGTGTCTGATTCAGCTGTTGAGCGGGCTGATGTGGGGCTGTTACGAACTGGCCATGCTGCTCCAGTTCTTTCGACAGATTCCGAGCGAGCGCCGCGTGGGCATTCTCACGCTGTATAATCTGGGAAATTCCGTGGCGATGGTGGCTGGCTCGCTGATTGGTGCCTCGCTCCTGCAGTTTCTCGGCAGTGACCGCGAAGCCTATCTGGGCGTCTTTCTGGCATCCGCATTCTTCCGTTGTGCGGCCCTGTTCATGCTGCCCGGCGGGCGTTTTGTGGTGGTGTCCACCCGGACCGCGGTCCGCGGCTGGATCACGCGGACAATCGCTGTGCGGCCGGGTGCCGGCACACTGGAGCGTCCGATTTTCTCCGCGATGCAGGATTCTGCGGAATCCGTCGATCTCGTGTCGAGTGGGGCGTCGGCGGCAATCAAGCGGCATCAGCCGCGGGGCAGGACATCGGCGCCGATGGCAGCGGCTCGCCGCTGACACCGCAGATCGGCCGCTCTCGCAGCAACCCTGCGGGACGTTTGTCCTGCGGGACGTTTGTGCTGACGTCTCCGGCCGCGTTGCTCGTCGGCGACGGGATGTCCCGCCTTCTCCTCGCTCCCTGCGTGAAACATCACCGCAAACGTCGCGGCTCACGCAGGTTTCGTCAGGGGTTCTGACTTCTCGCTGACCATTTCCCGCAGGACCTCGCTCACCACATCCAGACCCCGCGAAAGTTCCTGAGCCGGGATGTTCAGAGCCGGCAGGAGCCGGACCACTGTGTTCTGCGTGGCATTGATCAGGACTCCGCGGTCCATGCACTTCTGGACTGCGGGAGTCGCGGGGATTGACAGTTCGATGCCGATCATCATCCCGCAGACGCGGATTTCCTGAATGATGGGCAGCTCCTGCTGCAGCCCGGTCAGGCGGGTGCGGGTCGCGTCGGCCAGTGCTCGCACGTGCGCGAGCAGCCCTTCCCGCTCAATCGTTTCGCCAGTTGCCAGTCCGGCCGCCATGGCCATGGAATTACCTCCAAAGGTACTGGCATGCATCCCTGGGCGAAGATCAGCGGCCAATTCATCGCGACAGATCATTGCGCCGCAGGCGACACCGCCGGCGATACCCTTCGCCATCGTCATCACATCCGGCTGGACGCCGGTC
>SYLK01000542.1 GCA_005809115.1 Planctomyces sp.
ACCACACCGATCCCGATTCTCCAGTCCCACCCCAGCGGACGGACCAGAGGTTCAATCACGCGCCCGGCTCGCCCCAGGATACTCTGCTGCAAAATCCCCGCGTTGACACGGTTCAGCTCGTCCGACAGCCGGACGAGGTCCTCCGGATCGGCGGCCTGAGCGTTATGCTGCGGCCGAGCTTCGATTTCCGCCATCAGCTCGTAGCGGCGGGACAGAGCGCCGGGAAACGATCCAGCAGCCCAGACGAGCACCGATGTGGCAAAAATCAGCGTACCGGCCTGCCGCACAAAAGCTGCCGAACTGCCCCAGACCCGATGGAACATCACGCGGACCGACGGCACGCGATACTCCGGCAACTCCAGCAGAAAAGCCGAAGGCTCCCCGCGGAACAGAGTCCGTCGCAGCAGGAATGCCACCGGCACAGCCACGAACAACCCCAGCAGGCTGAGTGCGGTAAGGATCAGACCTCGCAGCGGAATCCAGCCGCCCGCCACGGCAGCATCCGGAGAAATGAACATGCCCGTCATCAGGATGTAAACCGGCAGACGCGCCGAACAGCTCATCAGCGGTGCAATCAGAATGGTGACGAACCGATCCCGACGATCCTCAATCACACGCGTGGCAAGGATCCCCGGAACAGCGCAGGCAAACGACGCCATCAGCGGCAGAAATGAACGTCCGCTGAGCCCCGCCACGGCCATCAGACGATCCATCATAAACGCCGCTCGCGCCATGTAACCGGAATCCTCCAGAAGCGCAATAAACAGAAACAGGATCGCGATCTGCGGGAGAAAGATCAGCACAGCGCCGACGCCGCCGATCACCCCGTCAACCAGCAGACTGCGAAATGGCCCCGGCGACATGGTCACCGTCACCAGCCCTGCCATCCCTGCCACTCCGGATTCCACAACCTGACTCAATGGCTCGGAAAACCAGTAAATGGTGGAGAACACCCACAGCATTGCCGCCAGACAAATCAGAAATCCAAACACTCGATGCGTCAACACGCTGTCCAGCCGGTCCGTCAGCGTTCGTCCGGGACGGTGGCCCGGAAGAACGACGCCGTCCAGCAGCTTACTGATCTGTATGTACCGCTCCACTGACTCGATGACTGGAACCTCCCCGGACGCGCCGACCAGCCTCTGACGTGCCACCTCAAGCTGGTCGCGATACGAGATGCCTCCGGACTCCGTCAGCATGTTTTCGATCAGACCCTGCGGATCCAGCAGGCTGCGAGCAACCAGAAATCGCGACCGGCGATGCTCCGGGACCCCATGCGCTGCCAGCCACTGGCGGAGCGGCTCAATCTCCGTCACAACCAACGGAGAAAATTCGGGAATTTCCGACGGAGGTCGTGAAATCCGGCCTCCCGAGGCTTCCGCCAGAATCGTTCGCTTCAGGCCTTCCAGCCCCTGGAGATGCAGCGCCGACGTCGTCACCACCGGCAGCGCCAGCCGGGACGAAAGCGCAGCCGCATCGATCCGAATCCCGGTCTTCTGTGCCGCATCCCACATGTTAAGACACAACACGGTGGGCAGTCCGACTTCTCGTACCTGCAGCAGCAGAAACAGATTCCGCTCGAGCGCCGTGGCGTTACAGATGCAGACGACAACGTCGGGGCGAGATTCCGCACCACATCCCGTCAACAGTTCGACAGCCACCATTTCGTCGGGCGATCGCGGGGACAGGCTGTATGTGCCGGGCAGATCAATCAGCTCCACTGCCTGACCCTGCCATGTCACGTACCCCAGCTTCTTCTCGACCGTCACGCCGGGGTAGTTTCCCGTCTGGACCCGCATGCCAGCCAGTGCATTGAACAGCGTGCTCTTCCCGGTGTTCGGGTTACCAATCAGGGCAACGCGAATCAGACGGGGGAGCGTTTCACATCGTTCTGGAGTGGACATCGAAGGCAGGTGTACCTGGAAGGATGTCGGAGGGATCAACAGCGGATTTCCGGAATCCACCCGAAGTGTCGAACCCTGCTGGCTGAGCACCCTGCAGCCCCCCCGAGCTGCAGTCGTCACCGCAGGGCTGTCGCGGCCATTCCTTGACTACTCAATTCTCAGAGCGTCAGCACTCCCCCCCCCCAGTACCAGTGCCGGCCAGCCGATCCAGGCCATGCATCCTGGCACAGCGGCGACCACAGAGCAGTGCCATCCCAGTCATGTTGCACCGCCAGGTTGCAGAATCGGATCCGCCAACACCACGACATTCTGGGTCTCAGCCGCCACACGGACACGCTGTGCATCTGCGGCGCGCATCGAGATGACAGCCCCACGGATGCGGTACTGGACCGGGTCTCCCAGTGGCGCTTTCCTCAGAACCGCGACTGTCGCTCCGGGTGTAAAACCCAGCTCCATCAGCCTCGCAGAAAACCGATCTTCTCCAGACACACTGGTGATCACACCACTTTGTCCGGGGCCGAGTTGAGCCAGCTGGATTGTCGTCACAGAATCACCATCAGCAGGACCGCTGAAATCAGTGCAACATCACTGTTCCGGCAGCTCCACGGTACTGGAACCAGAGGTTCGGCAGCGCCTGGCAGGCAGCGGACAACCCAGGAACAATTCACACCGCCGCAAGCTTGGCACAGAATTGAGACACAGTCTCAATCACGACAGATTATAGTACCGACGGGTCCTGGATCTCCATGTTCTTTGAGCAATATTCGTGCGCGATTCAAGGATTTTCCGAAATCGGGACTCCGCCGTACCATTGCGCAATCTCAAATGCCACCAGATCCAACAGCTTTTCCGGGCTGTTGTGGATCGGAGATGGCTGGCAGGCCTGTAATTCAGAATCCTTGCAGCCCCTCTTCCTGCGGTGCCGGTGGCCAGGCTTCTCATCGCAACCGCCGCAGATCTGGTCATCTCTGAACGACCAGGCCGCAGTGGACGCATGCAGCTGCTGGCGTGTATTCCCGTCGAAGACTGCCAACTGCAGATGGAGATGCATAGGCTGCCACGGACGGTACTGAATCACCCGCACCTGGAAAACCCGATCCGATGATGGTGTCATGGGTGGCATTGGGGGAACGGGTGGAACGGTATGAGGTTCTCTGGAGAAATCGGCAGCGGAACCGATCGAATCCGGAACAGGCAGCGCACGTGTGTACACAGATCTGCCGTCTGATGGCAGGTGTGCGACGCGGAGGTCGGGATGGGCCAGTTCCAGTTCCGTGGCCAGCTTCTGCTGCAGTCGTTCTGCGAAGTCGATACTTACGAGGTCGTTCTCCGAAAGAACCTGCAGCCCGACCTGCTGCTGACCGGAACCTTCCGTCGAACCGGGCAGAGAGAATCGAGTGGTAAACGGGGAAACGACGGCGTCCGGGGTTTCACCGCCGGCCCGGCATCCGACGACCCATGATACTACCAGCCCGGCGGCCAGTGGCAGCCACCTTGTCAGGAACTCGATTTTCTCCGGGTTATTCATCTGACTGCTCGTCTACACCGGGAAGGGCGGCACCGGAGGACGATGACGGCTTTGCCCGAACAGGCATTTGTCCGATGAGACGGGCCAGCGAGTCGAGTGACTCCAGATCTGTGCGATGCTGGACCTGATCGCGGTACTCACGGCGGCGCATTTCCTCCCGAATCGCATCGAGTTCGGCCTTCGACTGCTCTCTCTGCTGGTTCAGGACCTGCACTGACAGCATCATGGCCTGGGAGGACCGTCGCTCATTTTCGATCACGTGCTCCAGATTTCTGAGCTGATCTCGCAGTTGGACAATTTTATCGTGACACTCGACGACGGCAGCTTCAGTGGTGCCGTTCGTGGGACTGGGGGGAGTGCCGGCCATTTGCCAGGCCTGAGAATTCGACTGAGTTCCGGAGTACATTCCCGCTGCCGGCGGGACAGCCTGCGGCAGCGGCGAATATTGGCCAGGTGAATACTGGCCCGCCGGATACTGGCCGGGCGGATACTGACCCGGCGGATACTGACCCGGCATGTTGTGGTCCACCGGATTCCCAAACTCGGCGGGGCGCGTCACGTTCTGTGCCGAGATGTGGGAGCCACCGTCGGGGACTCCCGGCTGCACCGCGGCTCTGCCGCCAGGGCCACAAGTACCGCCGCTGCCACAGGTGCAGTTCGGGCACCCGGATGTTTGACTGCCGTTCCAGCGGACTTCCGGCAGACTGGCGCAGCCGGAGACCAGCAGTGCGAAGGACAGGGCCAGACGTGCAGGCGCGAGTCTGACTCGCCGGTGTGCGACAGTGACACCGCCGCCGTTGTCAGCGGCGATCAGGGTCAGGCGTCTGGCGGACGGATCTGACGTTGACTTTGCCGGGCCGGTCATCGTAGTGACACTCCAGAATGGTGACTTTACCACATCCGCACTCCACGTGGATTTCGGTGATTTCGCCGGTGACGTGATCTCTGACGAGTTGCGTGCGTGCGACTTCGTGTCCAGAGGGCTGCGGCAGTTCCACGGGCGCTTCGCTGA
>SYLK01000543.1 GCA_005809115.1 Planctomyces sp.
GCACTCGACGATGACCGCATTCACCCGGTCAGCTCGCTGCAGAACGGCGCTTATGGCATCAGGGACGTCTGCCTGTCTGTTCCGACCGTTGTTGGTCGCAGCGGTGTGAAGAGTCATATTGAGGCCGAGCTGTGGTCAAAGGAAAAGACCGCGCTGGTCCACAGCGGCAATGTGCTGAAGGAAACGATCGCTCAGGTGATGAAGGGCCTGAAACCTGTCTGAAGGACACAGGACATGGCCGGAAAACAGACACTGACGGTGCTGGAGGTGCCGGGGCAGGCAGGCTGAACACATGTGGCAGATGCAGCGCTGCCGCTTTTCAGGCAGCGAAAATGATGGACGTCGGGGCGGGTGGATGACCGCGTTCAGCAGCCGCACCTGCAAAAAGTCCCGACGTGGATGGCGGAATGCTGCGGTGCGGAGGCGGCAGCGATGCTGGAATCCGCAGCGGGCCGACATCAGATTCCCCGTCACAGCGAATCGCCCGGCGAAGATTGCGGTTCTTCGTACGGCTGTCCTGATGTCCCCGGAATCCACAGGACGTCCATCCGGCCGTTTCCGTTGGCAATCCTGGCGAGTACAAACAGCAGGTCAGAGATCCGATTCAGGCAGATGCGCAGCTGCGGATTCACAGCGTCGAATTCCGCCAGTCGCAGAACCTCGATTTCAGCGCGGCGTGCGATACTGCGGGCCAGATGAACAGCGGCTGCCGCAGGCGTTCCGCCGGGAATGATGAAGCTCTGCAGCGGGGCCAGGTGCTGCGTCTGTTCGTCAATTATGGACTCGAGCATCCCCACATGCGATTCCTGCATCCGCGGGCATCGATCAGGTTCGTCCGGCGATGATTGCCAGGGCGTACACAGATCGGCGCCGAGATCAAACAGCAGTTGCTGCAGTCGCCTCAGCCGTTCCGCCACGAGTGCATCCGGACCCTGTGAGATGGCGACGCCGATGGCACAGTTCAGCTCATCAACAGCACCGCCCGCGATAATCCGCGGATGGAGTTTTGATACGCGGAGACCACTGCCGATCGAGGTCTCGCCGGCATCGCCGCCGCGTGTATAAATCCGATCAATTCGGACCATTGAGTTTTCCGTCCAGATCAGAGGAACAGGGGGCTGTGATAATGTGGGGTGCAGTTCAGCTGCAGGGCCGACTCGGCGTCAGCGACGACGAGTTCCACCGGATCGCCGATCGCCAGGTCCAGTGCCGCATCGGACAGTCGAAGAACCATCGCGTCAGCCCGGACGGCCGACACCCTCGCGCCGCGGACGCTGCAGACCTCGGGTCCGCGGGAGCAGCGTCCCAGGACTGAGTAACCTCCCAGAATCACCGCCTGCTGCAGTGAGGGACGCGAGACAACATGTGTGCGGTACGTGACGGCCGGCCGCAGTCCGATCCGGGGCAGCCCGGCTGTGACCAGCAGATCCCCCCAGATCACTGAGCCGCAGCGAATGTGCGTGACACCTGGCTGCCGCGAGGCAGGATCCAGACATGCTGAGCGCCCCATGTACAGCGTGTCACAGGGAACTCCGGACTATACAATCAGGCGTCGACAATAGTGTGCCACTCGGCAGGCTTCGTCAAACGCCGCTGATCCGGCCGGGGAATCCGGCTGTTCCACATGCGCGTCGTCGGCCAGCAGCCCCGCCAGACGAATGCCCGGCAGCTGCGCAGCGGCGAGAGCCAGGCGGCAGGTATCCTGTCCGGGTCGAACGCCGGTCTGGTGACGTCCCACATCGACCTCGATCAGCACTCGGATCGGAATTCCGGACTGTACGGCTGCCCGCGACAGCAGTTCCGCATGACAAAAATGGTCGATCGTCGCCAGCACGTCTGTGTGCCGTCCCAGTGCGACGACCTCGTGAGCCACAGCGGGCGTGGCCACGAACTGTGTTATCAGCAGCTCGGGAATCCTTGTGGTTCCGGAGATTTCTCGCAGCCCGAATGCATCGGCGACGGTGTCGCATGTGAAACCGGCTGCTCCGCTGTCGAGGATTGTCGTAATCGCCCAGGGGGGGCAGTGCGGGGCCACGCGAGGACACCAGAGTTTTCCCCCGGACCGGCAGTGATCCGCGATTCGGCGCGCGTTGTCGCGGACCAGATCGGGCGAAACCGTCAGCTGCGGCGTCACTTCGGCGGCTCCGTGATCTGCTTGCGGAGACGCCGCGCGGCCTCACCTCGGGACGCCGAACCCCATTCCGGATAAAGAACTTCCACGACATTCAGAATTCGGAGTGATTCCGTCGGATCACCGGATTGTCGTGCCAGCAGAGCTGTCTGCAGCGAGGCTTCCAGCCAGCGGTCGCTGCCCTGCGGGCTGCGTCTCAGCAGGATCTGCCAGAGCTTCTGCTGAAGGTTCCCGATCTCAGTCTGGCCGCTGACGTGCTTTTTTGCCGCCGTGTTTGCAGTCAGAGCATCCGCAATGCGTGCCAGATCGTCCTCCGAAAGTTCGCCCCGCAGCAATTCAGCGAGCATCCGCTGAGTCAGAGCCGTCTCACCGGTCAGGGCCGAAACAATCATCGCCGTCCGAAACAGGGGGAGGCGTTCCGCGACGGAGGATCGTGCCGTCAGCAGCGATTCGACCAGCCGCCCCGCAACCTTTGCGAGGACCAGGTTCCCGGGCGACGGACTGGCTCCGGCGATCTGACCAGTCAGGAATGTTGCGGCATAAGCGCGTTCGTGTTCGGGTGCCTGCAGGAGTGAGTGTCCTCGAGACGCCACGGAACCTTCGACGGTTCCGCCCCGCAGATCGACGACAAGCCCGAGCAGTTCGCTTCGAAAAAACAGTGCGTCGGGTGCGTCCGATGGTTTTGGCACGGTCAGTGCCCGCTCCGGACTATCAGCCCCCCGGAGACCGGTCACATCCGCAGCACGTGTGACGTCGGCAGGGGAAGACGTGGTGATCGGGGGAGGACTGTCCGGGGGCCGCAGCGGGGTGAACAGACTGCGGGCCGTCTGCAGTCGACGATTCAACCGGTCCCAGTCGATGGAGTCCGTGCCGGGGACCACGAGGTCGCATTCGACCAGTTGCAGGTTCAGCCGTGCCGAGAATTCGGCAGGGATCGGCTCAGGGGCAGGCATCCGGATGTCGTGATCTGTGGTCTCGGACTCGGATTCGACGGCAGCCGCAGCACGCTGTCGGTATTTCGTGAGCAGCTCGGTGCCGGCTGTGACCGCCAGGCCGTCTGACGCACGGCCCGACAACCGATCATGGCAATCGTTCAGCAGCAGCGCCCCAGCATCGCACAGCCATTCCCACCGGCGGGAGTCCTGCGGAGACTGGTCGAACAGCAGCAGCAGCTCCTCCGCCGCCTGCCGGGGAGCACGCACTTTCAAAATCCGCGTCAGCCATTCTCGGGCCGTGGGCGCGGTTTCTGCTTCGGGAAAATCAGCCAGGTGTGAGGTCAGGGCCGCTTCGTATTCCACCGGCTGTTCAGCGGACGCTGTACCATTCTGCCACAGCTGTCCCAGGGCGTAGACCCGCAACAGGTCAGCGGCCGCGGCGGTCCGATCATCCCCCGAAGCCTGTGACAACTCCCGGGACGACTGCAGCTGTTCGACTGCCGCCTGCCAGTCCGTCAGCCGGACAGACAGCTGGCCCGCCTGCAGCAGGAGCGCTGCGCGTGAGCGGCTGCTGGCTGATGCGGGCAGCCGCGTCAGGATCTGCTGGATCAGCGTTCGCGCGTTCTCTGATTCTCCGGACGCTGTGAATTGTTCGACCCGATCGAGCTGATCGGCTGCCGCGACACCGACAAGCTGCACGTGTCGAAATCTGGCAACGATTCGCCCAGCGGCTTCGCGCCACACGCCGGTCGTCATTGTGGCCGTCCTGTCGCGGGCCGCGACGAATTCGGCTGCCACGTGTCCCTGCCGTGATTCATCATTCAGCAATGTCTCGAGTTCGAACATGCCCAGCAGACACTCCAGTCTCAGGCAGGTCAGCTCCTGCGTCAGATGCGGCCTGTCGGCCTGAAAAGCATCGATCTCGCGCAGCGCATCCTGGGCCTGACCTCGTCCCAGAAGTCCGCGGACCCGGAGACCCAGAACGGCTTCTGACTGGCCGGGCGGGACGTCGTTCGGCCGAAGACCGCGGAGCTGGAGATCGAACGCCGGAAAATCCCGGCGATTCAGCTGCAGTTCAGCGAGAACGAGTGACGCCCGCCATTTGAAGACATCGTCGACGGCCGATTTTCGGACCAGCTGAGCCAGCCCTTCCGCTCGCCGCGTCAGCTCGTCCGCACTGGCCCCGGCCGGGGGGAAATGTGACTGCAGTTCCAAAATGGCTGCATGCAGCATGCGTGCGCGATCGCGGACGCCCCGGACATGGTGGTGTTCCAGATCCCGCTGGATCTGCTCAAGCTGGACCAGCAGTGCCTCAGTCAGCTCAGCCGCTTTCGCCAGACACATGGCGGCCACAGCCTGCGCCGGCGGCGGTGCATCGACGGGATTCCGGGACGCGGCGGCGTCCGGCGAGGCGATTGTGCCGGGCGAGGGAAACCTTCCAGGCAGGCCACCGCCGCTCGGCACGACAGCAGCCAGCGGAATACCGGGCGGCTGAAACGTCCGGCCTGCATGGAGAATTGCCTTCCGGGCCGCTGCAGAAACGAGCAGGAGTTCGATCTGTGCCAGTCGCAGATTCAGCTCCAGCGGCGGCGCGACGACGTTCTGCTGCAGAAACTCGGTCGTCCGTTCAACGGCATGATTGACGAGCGAATCCCGGTTTGTCGATTCATGCGACCAGGCATGCTGAGCGAAGCAGTCGGCCAGACGCAGCTCCCATTCGGCGCGCTGATCGGCCTCGGTCAGGAGCGAGATCCGGCGTTCGCAGTACTGCTCGGCCAGGTCAAACAACCCCCGCGCCGTCAGCTGCTGCACAAATTCCAGGTCTCCGTCACCTGCCAGGACTGCCTGAGCGGGAACTGCGAGCAGCAGAATCAGGGCGCTGCGCAGGAGCCAGGCAGGGATTCGGCGCAGAAGCAGAATCGGAATTGGAATCGGAAGCAGAATCGGACGTGCTCGACTCATCGACTGCGTCCGAATCGTCGGCGGCATCGCACCCGGCTCCGGGAAGATCTCAGGACATCTACAGGGCAGAGATCGCCTGCGACAGGGGAATCAGGACCTGATCGACAACATGTCGATCGAGAAGTTCTTCGCACTGCTGGCGCAGCTGGGACAGTCGGTCCGCAAAGCTGGCATCGTGTTCCATGCTGCCGTACTGCCGCACGGTGAAATAGACACTGATATGTTCTTCCGGAAAGCTGCCCCGCCGGACGTGGTAGGCGTTGGTGCGAGTTTCCACCATCAGGCGTGCCTGAGTTCGACAGGATTCCTCCAGACTGATGGTGATGGCCGGTTCGTAGTTCAGCACAGCGGCCCCGGGGATATCCAGCAGTCCTTCCATGGCCGAGCTGGTGCCAAGTGCGCGGGCCACCACGGCGTCGTGATTCCCGCGATAAATGAAGTCAAACCCCATCATATAGTCGAGCGCTTCGCAGTCCAGAGGACTGACGCTCAGCATGAAAGGGACCAGATCC
>SYLK01000544.1 GCA_005809115.1 Planctomyces sp.
CATGTTGCGAAACTCATGGATCACCTCTTCCGGTCGCGTCGCCGACGCGTAGCGGCTGTCCGGAGCGAAGAATCCCAGCGTGTTGTAGCCCCAGTAATTCCGCAGTCCGTTCTGGACCAGGTGCCGGTCGTCCACGTGGCAGTGAATCGGCATCAGCTCAACTGCGGTAACTCCCAGCTTTTTCAGATGCCGGATCGCCGCACGCGACGCCAGCCCCGAATAAGTTCCCCGCAATGGCGCCGGGACGTCCGGATGACGCATCGTAAAGCCCCGCACGTGCATTTCGTAAATCAGTGTCTTGTGCCATGGCGTCCGCGGATGCTCATCCCGTCCCCAGCGGAAATTCGGGTCCACCACGACCCCCAGGGGGGCACACCACGCGTTGTCCCGGTCGTCAAAACTCAGATCGACGTCCCCGTGCCCCACCTGATACCCGAACATCGCGTCGGACCATTCGATGCCTCGCGCCAGCGCGCGGGCATACGGATCCAGCACGACCTTGTGCGGATTGAAGCGGTGACCGGCGTGCGGATCATACGGCCCATGGACGCGATATCCGTAAATCTGACCGGGACGGATATCCGGCAGGTACGAATGCCACACCAGATCCGTCTGCTCCCGCAGAGGAATACAGACCGTCTCGGCGCGGTCCGCCACCGACGCAAACAGACACAACTCAACCTTCGTGGCGTGTTCCGAGAAAATCGCGAAGTTCACGCCGCTCCCGTCCCATACAGCGCCCAATGGATACGGCTTCCCCGGCCAGACTCGCAGTTCCATGTTTGTCAGAACTTCCCGATGCGAAACCCGTTTCTCTCAGATAAGGTGTGAACACACGATTACGTCCACTCCTCCCCGGAATCGGGGTCTCCGAGTCGTTGGTTTGTATCGGATGTGATCCCTTCCGAAAACCAGACCTGTCGGAGTGACCGGTTGTTTGGCACTGGAAGTGTTTGCAGGAGCGGGGGAAAAGCCGATACACTAAGACATCCGCCATGGTCGGTCGGTTCGCCGACTTCCTGCGGCGCGAGACTTTCGGCAATCATGGGATCCGAGGCCAGTTTGTGTTTGACTCTGTTTTTCAAACGGATTCAGATACGCAGGTCAGGAAGTTCAGCCAGCTTATTGGTGACTGAGTAGTTTGGGTGGATTTGGCCAGAGGATTGTCGACCCGTCATGAAAAAATCCATTTTTCGATTCCTGGCTGTCATGGTGACGACTCTTTCGGTCGCCTTTCTGGGGACGTCGATCGTTGCCTGGGTCGTTTATCCGGAACCGCTTTCTGAAATGAGTTCCCCGCTGCTGCAGGACTATACCTTTGAAAACAGCGGAGGTGCCAGTCGGACCTGGACGGTCACCCGCCGGGTTGGGGATAAGGGGACTGCGGGCAGTGGTCTGAAATCGGCGCATGAGGCAGTTCTGAAGGCTTATCAGGATCTGGCATCGCGGAGTAATCAGGAATCCTCGGCTGCCGGAGCGGAGCTTCAGCGTCTTCGAGATCCCGCCGGCGAGCTGGCGATGTTTCGGTCCGCCCAGGAGCAGGATACGGCGGCAATGCGGTCCCGCATGAGCGATTTGCAGACCTTGTCCGGCCAGTACACCTCACAATTGCTGCAGAAATCCGAGGAGTTGCAGGCGCTGGCGGTGCAGTCGAAATCGATCCGGGACGAAACGGCCACTCGGCGGACTGACGTGGTGCGACTGCAGCATGAGCTGGAGGAGGCTCGCACGGATTTGTTTCGACTCAACGAGACGATCAGATCACTAACGGATCAGCTCGTTCGTCTGCAGCTGGAAAATCAGTCACTTTCGGATCGCAGGAACCAGTTACAGGGGCAGTTGCGCTGAATTTTGCAGGTTTTTTGCCGGGTCTCCTGGAGCGTGGTGGCCGGCGACTTCTGTCCGGGTGGTCGCCGGAGACGGGGAAATCTGTATCTGACTGCCATTCAGTCGTTTTCTGATGAGGTCTTCGGAGTAGCTCGATGAACAATGTCGTCGGCAAATTGTTGGTAGTGCTGCAGCTGGTGTTCAGCGTGCTGGCCCTGTGTTTTGCGGGTGGAGTGTACACCTTTCACCAGAGCTGGCGTGCCAAGGCTGTGCAGGCACAGACAGATCTGGCCGCCCGGGATCAGCAGATCGGGCAGCTGAAGCAGCAGCAGTCACAGGAGCTGGAGACCCGGGAACAGGAGAAGGTGGGGCTGACCACGCGAGCGGACGGAGCCGAAGCTCAGGTCCGGCAGCTCACGGCGAATCTGCAGAATTCGCTCGGAGAGCTGGCTCAGGCGCAGCAGCAGCGGGACAAACACCTGGCCGATCTGCAAGTGGCACAGGCCGAAGCCGACGCACGCATAGCGGAAACGGTGGGTCTGCGTTCCGAAACGAAAAAGCTGCGTGACACGGTGGGACAGCAGATCGCGGAGATTCGCGACAAGGAAGACCGCAATCTGGATCTGACCGGTCAGGTGGCTGATGCCGCAGACCGGGAAAAGAGTGCCTTGAGTGAGATCAGCCGGCTGCAGGATCTGCTGCGGCTGAACAAAATCGACGTGCGTCAGGTCGTTTCCGGGACGGTTCCCGCGGAAGTGGAGAAGATCAACGGGGTCGTGATCGGTACGCGGCTCAACAGTTCACGCAGTGCCGAACTGGTGCAGGTGTCCATCGGTGCTGACGATCTGGTGATTCCCGGGATGAAAATGGTTGTGTACCGCGGTAACGTGTACAAGGGGCAGATTCAAATCACGGACGTTTCCGCCGACGGGGCCATTGGGCTGGTGACCGAGCGTGCGCGGAACGGCACAATTGAGCGAGGGGACGATGTCACCACAAAACTCTGATCCAACGATCTACGACGGGCTGATGTTCGTGTCACTGGGCGCCATGATCATGGCGGTCGTGTTCTTTTGCCTCGCCCTGAATAACTACGGCTGGACGGGCTAGCAGCCTGCCTGGCCCGCCGGACTGACCGTGTGTGCAGAGGGAACTCGTCAGTCTTCCTGACTGCGCCGCGCCGCCTTTGAACCGCTCCCGCAATCGGCGAGCGGTTTTTTTTGCGCCAGGGCCCCACCATCAATCGGGATTTCACCTGGGTTTCCCGTTTTTTTTGGGGGTAACAGTTCACGACCAGGGACATCGCTGCGTAGAATCCAGCAGAGTTCTCCCCACGTCCTGATTTTCCAGCGGTCTTGTTTGATTCCAGAGTCCTCGACAGGTGCTGTGATGACCGAATCGGTGCTTGAGCTGAATCCTGTGGGCGCACAGGTCCGAGGAAATTCGCTGCCTGGCTGGGAGAATGTGGCCGGGGACGGTGATTTCGACTACATCCCGGTTTCCCCGGCGGGGCCGGTGGCGCTGGCCGTCGGTGTCATTTCACTGACGGGTTTCTTCGGAATTTTCGGTCTGTACGTGGCGGTGATCGGCGTTGTGACGGGCATTGTCGCGTTGCTGAAGATTCGCGGTGCAAACGGCACGGTCAAGGGCATGGGCTTTGCCATCACTGGACTGGTCCTGTCCGTGATGTGCCTGACCCTCGGTTCGGCGAAAATGGCGTATGCGTATTCCACCGAATGTCCGGAAGGCTTCCTTCGGGTGAGTTTTCCGACGGAAATCTCAAAGAAGCAGTTCATTTACACGCCGATGCGGCGGCTGCATCCTGATGTGGCTCCCTTAATCGGGCAGAAGGTGTTTCTGAAGGGATTCATGTGGCAGACCCGCATGGATGAGGGCTTGACGGAGTTCATACTTCTGAAGGACAATGGTGAGTGTTGTTTTGGCGGGAAATCGCAGCCATGGGACATGATGCTCATCAAACTCAGCGATGGACGGACCACCCGTGCCTATTCCAGCATGGTGGCGGTGGCCGGTGTGCTGCAGGCCGATGTCGATGCTCCGGAAGACGCCGCGGTGTATACAATCGACGCCACTCTCGTCGAAGAGGCGCAGACTGGTTTCTGACCCGCTGCCGTGATGCCCTGCACGGCCTGGCTGGTTCCCGGCCCTTAACCGCGTGGCTCTTCCTGACCGTTATTCTGCTCGGGGCGACGGGCTGCGGTGACGGTCAGTCAGCAGGTTTTGTGCCCTATTCAGAGACCTCGGCTGCGCCTGTGGAAAATCTGCGAACCGGCGGAGTCAGGCCGTTAACCCCGGTTTCTGCTTCCTCGGAGCCTGAAGAGTCCCCGGCAGCTCTGTCCGACGACCCGATCACAGAAGTGCCGCAACCGGCGGCTCCCGCAGGCAGCTCCGAGCCTGAGAATCCCGCAGTGGCACCGCCTGTAATCGGGGTGGCGATCGCCTCTCCCGAAACCCAGGTTCCCGCAGCCGATCAGCCGGATTCTTCCGTTGCGGAAGTCAATGCCGCCGCTGGTATCGAACTGACGCCGCCTGGAGTCAATCCCTCTGACTCTCTGAATTCACCGGCCGCCGGCGATTCAGCCGCCGGCGATCTTACGACTGAGCCACGAACTGTGCAGCTGCTTGTTCCCGAGAAGATCTTTCGACCGGAACGGAACTCGCCGGCCGTCCGCGTGACTTACGACGACATCGATCTGCTGAAGATTCTGAACATGGAGCCGGTCCCGGTGGATGCCCCTGCGCATTTCCCCGAATGGCTCAGACAGCTGGACGGTAGCACGATCCGCATCCGCGGATTTATGTACCCGACTTTCGAAGCCACCGGGCTGACGGGCTTTACCCTGGCGCGTGACAATGGAATCTGTTGTTTCGTGCGACAGCCAAAGATTTACGATATTATTGCGGTCGAATTGGCTTCGGGAGTGACTTCCGATTATATTGAGAACAGACCGTTTGATGTGGAAGGTATCTTTCGCATTCAGCCGGAAGCCGACGAGAAGGAACTCTTTCGCCTCTACCGCATCGAAAATGCCCGCGTACGTCGCTGATCTACTTTCAGTGATGCCCGCGATGTCATTGAAGGTCGACCGATGAGATGGTTTCGTCAGATCCTGCTCGGTGTCGCCGCATTTTGCGCGCTGGCGGTCATGTTCATGGACAGGTGCGCCCTGGCCTGCCCGTTCTGTGATGCTCCGACGCTGCTGATGTCCGAGCAGATTCAGCAGTGCGATCATCTGGTCCTGGGGCGGTGGATCTCCGGTACGAAGCCCACGGGAACTCTGGCGGGATCGTCGCAGTTTGAGATTCTCCTGGTGGCGAAATCCAGGGATGACCGATTTCAGACGGGCCAGGTCATTTCGCTGCCCTTTTCAGTGGCGGATGCCGAGGGACGTCATTACGCGCTGATGGGTCGGGATCAGCAGCTGTCCTACTGGCATGTTCCGATCGAGGTTTCTAATGCCGCCTGGGAGTACCTGGCACAGTTGCCGGCTCCCGATCCTGAACCTGCCGGACAGGCAAAGAATCTTGAATTCGCTGTGCAGTACTTCGAACACCCCGAAGCGAGTGTGGCGTCTGATGCCGATGCCCATTTCGCTGCGGCGCCGTACGAAACCATCGTCCTGATGCGCGACAAGCTCCCCCGCGAACTGCTGGCCGGCTGGTTGATCGATCCGAAAATTCCGCCCACTCGGCTGGGACTTTATGGACTGCTTCTCGGTCTCTGCGGCACCGAGGAAGATGCCGCATTGATGGAGCAGAAGATTGTCCGTCTCGAGTCAGATTTCCGTCTGGGAATCGAAGGCGTCATGTCCGGATATCTCCTGATTCGGGGAGAACCCGGTCTGGAGGTTCTGGAAAAGACGAAAATGCGGGCCGACACTCCAGCCGTCGATGCCAATGGTCAGACGATCAAATTGCCGTTCAGTGAAACCTATGCGGCCATGCAGGCCCTGCGATTCATGTGGACGTACGAGCCGGAACGAATCCCGCGTGCTCGCCTGAAGGCCTCCATGAGGATCCTGCTGGAGCGGCCGGAACTGTCCGACCTTGTGATCGCCGATCTGTCGCGCTGGAAGGACTGGGAGATTCAGGATCGTCTGATGCAGATGTACGACGAAGAAAAATTCAACGTTCCCTCGATTCGTCGCGCGATCGTGCGGTTCCTCTTCTTTTGCAGCCAGGAAAAACTGGTTGCCGACACAGCGACGGAACCTGCTGCCGGATCACCCGCGTCGGGGCCCTCTTCGCCCACTGCGGAGCAGCCTGCGTCGCCAGCCACGGAGCCACCGTCACGCTCGACTGCGGCACTCTCACCCGCCGCGATCCAGGCCGCGGCCAACCTGGCGGCTCTGGAGCAGAAGGATCCCAGGACCGTGCGCGAAGCAAAACGATATCTCATTCGCTGAGTCATCTGCGGCCGACGGACGTGGCGCGAAATTCAGCAGGAATCTTGTTCTGCCACATCTGCGCATTTACTTTCTGCTCTCCTGAAATCGGATCTGGTTTCTGCCGGACTGTTTTGCCACGTACAGCATCTGATCCGCCACTGCGAGGAGATCATCGGCGTCTCGAATGTTGTTTCCCTGGAATTCTGCCACACCGATACTGACGGTGACGGGTATCTCGTGTGAGTCGAACTGCACCGGGGCATGTTCGATTGTCCTGCGGATTGATTCTGCCAGCAGGCAGGCTTCGCCTCCGGGAGTGTCCGGCAGCATCAGGGCAAATTCTTCACCTCCATACCGTGCCAGAATATCATCTCCCTGCAGCAGTGACAGCGTTCGCTGCACGAAAGCCACCAGTACGGCGTCACCTGCCAGGTGTCCCCAGTTGTCATTCACGGACTTGAACCGATCGAGGTCCATCATCAGGACGCACACGGGTGACTTGCGCCGGTCCGCGCGGATCAGCTCACGTTCGAGGGACTCCATCAGGAACCGGCGATTGCGCGTCTGCGTCAGTCCGTCGGTGATCATCATGCGATACACCGATTCGTGGTACTGCGCTTCAATGGAACTGGCTGACAGGTAGTTGAAGATCTGCTGTCCGAAGCGAATCCGGTCACCTGCTGCGAGGATTTGTGTCGTTACGCGCGCTTCACTGACGTATGTGCCATTGGTACTGCCCAGATCCGTGACGATATGTCCGGAAGCGTGCTGATCGATCCGGGCATGTCGTCGCGACACGGAATCGTCGTCGATACTCAGCTGTGCCGCCGGATCCCGCCCGATCAGGATACTCTTTTCCGTCAGAGTCAGGACCTGTCCCAGACCGGCCGCCGGATAGATACGTACCAGGCACCCGGGAGCCGAGGTGGTGTCCCTGTTCGCGCCACTCCCGGCGTAACGCGTGCGGGTCAGTAATTCCATCGTCACAGCATTCATCGTCATGATCGATCTTTCAGAGCCCTGACTCCGGTGCGGGATCACGTTGCGAAAACATAGAATGACCACGGGCAGATGCCGCGGGTTTCAGCGCAGTGCGGGCACGCAGCTGCCCCTTTTGGCGGTTCCGCCGGCGCGATCATCACCAGTGCCACGGTCGACTGCTGGCAGGGTGCTGGTTTTCCGGCAGACGTCCTTTTTCGGAAACGTCCGCCGGAATACCAGGAATCCCCGACAACCTGCCTGAAGCGTCACGACTTGTCGGACGTGTCGTGCACCGCCGGACGGCCGGGAAGCATTGTCACGGCCAGCAGAATTCCGCTGAGAATCAGCAGTCCACAGACACAGAAGCTCAGGCGATATCCCAGTGCGGCCCCCGTCAGGCCCAGCATCGTCGTCCCGGATTCCCGCACGGAATCCACAATCCAGCCGTACAGGTAACCGGCCGGCGCCGCCGGGACCATCAGCATCGTCACGAAGGCCATATTACGCCGCAGCTCCTGACGACGTGACGCCGACACGATGTAGTTCGGCGCGTACACCCCCACCAGCTCACCGGCACCATGGATTCCGAAAGCGACCAGATACCAGGGTCCGGTTACGAAAATTGCCCAGACCTGCGCCGTCAGAAAGATTGTCGAAGTTGCCAGGATCCCGGCGCGGGGATTCGTCTTCGTCAACAGCAGGCCCAGCAGCAGACCGGCGACCACCTTGAAGCCAAACCGCAGCATGTTCTGTACGCCCGAGTATTTCTCTGGCAGGTCTCCCAGAGCGTCTGCCGAATACAGATTCATGTTCGAGGGAATCACATTCCCGGAATACACCAGGATCGTGACGAGTGTCGCCAGCAGGAGCACTCGCTGCGTCAGAAGTGACCGGAAGTGATACACGAATGCCACGGCCGCCAGTGCCGCGGCACCGTAGCCGATCAGACTGGTCGTGAGCGTATTGCCGGAACCTGCAACCGCGATCAGAGCGATGGAAAGGCACATCAGCGGCAGGCCCGCCAGCAGCCCGATCACACTCGACACGGGATCCCGCTGCTGCTCCTCGGTTTCGGCCGGCACCATCAGAAACAACGAACAGCCGGCAGCCATCAGCATCACGGGCACGCCCGCTCCGAACAGCACGACGAAATTGGTGGGGTATGGCAGACCGTCAAAATGCAGCCCGAAAATGTTGCCCCCCAGCAGCGCCGTCTGACCGAGTGAACCCAGGACAGCCAGCAGCGGACCGACGCCAAAAGCCAGACTGAGCGCCAGGCCGCGGCGTGCCTCGTCCGACCCGCGTCCGATGGCTTCCCACAGGAAGGCGATCGCCGCAGGCATCACGGCGCCGGAGACACCACCCTGGATCACGACCATCGCAATCCGAAAACTGTCGGACACCGGCAGCAGCAGCGTCCCTGCCATCACGCCCAGCATCGCCGCCGTGATCGCATAACACAGGCAGAGATTTCTTTTCAGAACCGACGCACCCGGTGACAGCCACGCGATCAGTGCCGGCATCGCCGTCATGGCAAAATACAGTGTGCCCGGCAGGTTGGACATCCGGGCATCAGCTCCCAGACGATCACACAGCGATGCCTGCGTAATGCCCACATACAGCACCGGGGCAGCCAGATACTGCAGCCCCGTGCAGCAGGCGAACAGAATGATATTTCGCTGCTGCTCCGGCCAGCTGAGTGGACAGGCTGTCGCCAACCCCTCGCCCGGCAGTTCGGGCCGCTGCGCAGCCCGCTCGGGACTGGCCGCGCCGTTCCCGGGCGCCTGATACGGGTTAACGGAATCCGCGGAGTCTGATTCGCTGTCAGAACGGTCACGCATCACACCTGGTCCTCAGAGGCCCCGCATCGTGAACATGCCGCGCAGGCTGCTGGCGGTGGAAACACAGTTCCGTCG
>SYLK01000545.1 GCA_005809115.1 Planctomyces sp.
ATGACGCCGCAGATCGGCCGCTCACGCAGGTTTTGTCAGGGGTTCTTAAACTGGGTGGCTCAGCTGCGATCGGTAACGATGTTGAGGGTTTTCGGTGCGGGTGACGTTCGTAAGCCCCCTCATCCGGCCTGTCGGCCACCTTCTCCCCGAGTACAGGGGAGAAGGGCGCATGCGGACGCTTGAGAATATCTGGAAGACGGTTTCACGGCGTTGCCTGGGGTGATTGTGGCGGCGTTTCAGGGCTGAATGAACTCGTTGGTCTGGCGCGGTCAGAGGTCGCGGCCGAGTTTGTGGCCTTCCAGAATTGCGTGCTGCAGTGTGCGGGGGGCGAAGGCGTCGCCCACGACCTCCACGATCACTCCGCGTGCTCGCAGGGGTTCGCTCAGCGTGTCCGCCGACTGGCCACCGTAGGCGTACACGAAGGAATCATACGGGCCGACTTCGTGGAGATCACCCGACCAGATATTGCGTGCAATCAGACAGCCGTTGCTGACGGACTGCGCCTCCAGATGATTGAAAATCTGCGCCCGGCGACTGAACAACCGACGCAGCAGTGGCGGCCGAGTTGTGGCGCCAAGGTGGTTTCCAATCGTTTCCTGACTCGTGATCAGGTCCACTTCCCGCCCGGTTTCGAGCAGAAATTCGGCGGTGGTCGGCCCCTGATGTCCGTACTCTTCGTCGATCACCAGCACAACCTTTCCAACCTCGGTGGCCTTGCCCTGAAGCACGTCCCAGGCGGACACGAAGTGACAGGTCTCCATCCCTTCCAGCACCGGAGTCCTCGATCGGGCGCCGGTGGCGATCACAACCACGTCGGGAGCGGTCTGCAGAATGGAATCCACGGTGGCCACCGTGTTCAGACGCAGATCAACTCCCAGTTTGCGGCACTGCAGGGACGACCAGCGGGTGGCGCCATCGAAGTCCTGCCGACCGGGGGCCAGTCGCGCAATCAGGGTCTGGCCGCCGGTCTGATCGGACTTCTCCAGCAGGACAACCTGATGACCACGACTGGCTGCAACGCGAGCGGCCTCCCGTCCCGCCGGACCAGCTCCCACCACCGTAATGCGCCGTTTGACACCGGCGGCCGGCATTGCTGCCCATTCGCGTTCGCGGCCAATCACCGGGTTCTGGACACACGTCACGCCGCGTCCCGTGTAAATCCGATCAATACAGCCCTCGTTATACCCCATGCACTGGCGAATATCGTCCAGGTCACCTCGCTGCGCTTTGGCTGGCATGTGCGGATCGGCAATCAGAGAGCGATTCATGATGCACAGATCGGCCTGACCCTCGGCGATGATGCGGTCGGCCTGAACAGGATCGACGATCCGGGCGGTGGCGATCACGGGCACATCCACAACACTGCGAATCGAAGCCGACAGATGCGTGTAAACACCGAGTCGGAATGACATGTTGGGCACTGCCGCGGACTCACCGACGAACGTCTCCGCCGATCCGCCGATGACGTTGAAGTAGTCCAGCAGCCGGAGTTCATCCAGTCGACCACAGATTTCCTGCATCTCGTGATTGTTCAGGCCGTTGTCCAGGAAATCGTCGCCGGTCACTCGAATGCCCACGATAAAACTGCGGCCCACGCGTTCGCGAATGGCTTCGATCACGCGGATTCCAAATCGCAGCCGGTTGTCGAGCGAACCACCGTATTCGTCCGTCCGGCGGTTGACGTTGCGGGTCCAGAACTGATCAATCAGGTGACAGTGGCTGGCCATGACTTCGCAGCCGTCGAATCCGCCAGCCTGCAGACGTCCGGCGGCGTCTGCGAAGGCCCTCACGAACTGATCCATCTGTGCTTCGTCCAGCGGGTGCGGGTTTTCCCGGTGATTCGGCTCCCGCACATCACTGGGACCGTACAGACGATTCCACAGGTCGATACTGCGTCCGCGGCGACCACGATGAGTGATCTGACACACGACCGGAACATCGTATCGGTGCATCGTCCGGCTGAATTCCGACAGAAACGGAATGACTCGGTCGTCAAACAGTTCCACCCCGTTCCAGTCGCGGGCGGTGCTGGAGGGGTGGACGCTGGCCGATCCGAAGCACATCATGAACCCGACGCCACCGATGGCTTTTTCCTCATAGTAGCGTCGCTCGCGTTCCCCCGGCATGCCATCTTCGGCCAGTGCGTCTGCGTGCGCGCTGCAGCAGATGCGATTCCGGACGGTGACATGTCCGACCTTCAGCGGTTCAAACAGATAGGTAAAGTCAGTCATCAGTCAGAACCTCGCAGGGGAAAAGGACCGCGGGACGGTCGGGGTGCGTGTCCGCAGGGTCGTGGACGGCGGGCGATTCCACCGCTCCGCTCACGAGTCGGGATCAGCGTGGGCGTGATCGAAGTCAGCGGCATCATCGGAATCAACGGTCGTGGCTGTCGCCGGACCCGCATGAACGCGTCTGGAAGAATCGAATAGCTCCCGGAGCAGGGTGGTGTCAGCCCCTGGGTTGTCTGCCGCGGCAGAATCAGGGGACTCACATCCCCCGCTCGCCGGAAACTTGTTGTCTCGCGCGCGACCAATGCGATATTTTCGGTGTGCCGTGGGCGCCGCAGGATTCGCGAACTGAGCTGCCCGGGCATGTGTGCCGCGGGATAGGCAGCCGTCAGGGCATCAATCGCTCTGTCGGTCGACGACATGGCACCTGGCTGGTCGACAGGGACGGCAGCGGGCTGGGGCGGGGGGAATTCTTCCGTGGCGGGGTGCGCACTCTGGACGAATCCGTGATGGATCAGATATCGCAGGAGCTGACGGGCACTTGTTTCCGGATCGGCCTCGGCCAGCAGGCTGCCGAAGTCGGACGGCGCGGTCGCGTTGATTCCGAACGCGGAGTTCAGTCGGTCGGCCGCTCCGCCGGTCGCAGCAGCGCCAGCAGCGTCTCCCGCCGCCCCCGGGGCCATTCGCGTTCGAGGGCGGGAGATCTGCCAGTCTTCCCTGCTCACGAGGGGAGCCATCGGTTGCAGGTCGGTTCCGGAAACAGCCGACGTTCCCTGAGAGTGCCTCACCGCCTCAGCCAGCTCGCGCGACTGCTGTCGGCGATACCGCGAGACGTAGGGCGGACGGGAGGCACTGTCTGACACGACCAGGACAAGACGCCCCTGGGCCAGCAGGACCTCGCGGCTTCCCCTGCCGGCATCCCGGATGATGACTCGTCCGGAATTTTCCCGGCGATATTCCAGAACATCGAACAGCAGTGACGCATTCAGGTCCTCGGCGATCTGGGCTGCCATGGCGTCGCCGCCGTGTTCCATGGCACCGCTGCCGATCCAGACAAGTTCGCAGTCCGCTGCCGCCTGCCGCATGCCGGCGTGCACGTCGCGGATCCCCGAAGCCAGCGCATACTGAGTGGCTGCGATGTCGCCCGCGGGACAGCACGCCATGAGCGGCAGCCGGCAGGACACGGCGGCATGCACGGCGGCAGCGTCCGAACGTGAGATGTGCGTTTTTCCGGTCAGATCGACGGTCGAAGCCAGAACCACGCAGCAGGAACTCATCGGTCAGACTCCTTCTGCCTCAGCCACGACTTCGGCCAGGTCACGCACTCGCATTCCGCCTGCGGCGGACGCCTGCGCACCGGTGCGCAGCATCACGCGGCAGAACGGGCAGCCCGTAACCACGGTGGAAGCACCGGTGGCCTGCGCTTCGCGAACGCGAACGTTTTCGATGCGTTCTGTGCCGGGCACGTCGACTGCGAACCCACCGCCACCGGCTCCGCAGCAGAAGGATTCTCGCCCGTGTCGCGGCATTTCCACGATGGGCAGCGCTACGGCTTTTTCGAGAACCTGCCGCGGCGCTGCCACGACTCCGTTGCCGCGTCCCAGGTAGCAGGGATCATGAAAGGTCACCGTTTCGGTCAGTTGCCGGGAAGCGTTCAGCCGTCCCTGTGCTGCCAGCTCGGCCAGAAATTCCGTGTGGTGGATGACCTGCCAGCGGTCCCGATCCGATGCCGGCAGGAGATGCCGGTATTCATTCCGGAAGACGTTGAAACAGTGCGGGCAATGCGTGAGAATGCGAGTCGCGCCGTGTGAGCGGAGCGTTGCGATGACTTTCTCCGCCTGCTCGCGATACAGACCTTCTTCACCCAGTCGCCGGGCCGGGTCCCCGGTGCAGCCTTCACGGCGGCCCAGAACATGAAAACGGATCTGCAGGTGTTTCAGCAGGCGGACCATCGCGGCAGCCACCGATTGCCCATCCGGGTCAAAGCTGCCGGCGCATCCGATCCAGTAGAGCAGCTCGACCGGTTCATCCGGCTGAGCGACGGGGAGTTCCAGCCCCTGAGCCCATTCCATCCGACTCGTGTCCGGCCGTCCCCAGGGGTTATTCTGAGAAGCCACGGCATCGAAGAGCTGTTCAGCGGCTTCCGGAACGATTCCGGCTTCCACGCGGCCGCGTCGCATTTCGACGATTTTGCCATACACATCAATGCCCACCGGACAGGCTTCGTTACAGGCCGTGCAGGTGGTACACGACCACAGCGTGTCTGCCGCGATGGATTCGAGCAGTGATGGCTGCGGAGTGTGGTCCAGGGCGAAGCGCAGGTTCAGAACCACGCTGCGCGGCTGCAGCGGACGTCCGGCCTCGTTCGCCGGACAAACGGAATCGCAGCGCCCGCAGGTGGTGCAGGCGTCTGTCTGCAGCAGATCGGTCCACGGAAACTCTGACAGCTGCTGCACGCCGGGGGACGACGCGACCAGCGCCGGGCGCAGCTCACTCCGCGCACGCTCGGTTCGCACGGACCAGCTGACGAGTCCATAGACCATGTGACCGAAGAACTGCCAGGGGAGCAGGGCGAAGAACGCCACGCACAGGGCTGCGTGGAGACACCACAACAGACGGTGGACAGTCGGTGCCGTGTCTCCGCCCAGTCCGACGGCCCAGAGCCCGGTGGCGGTTGCGTATCCGACAAAGCTCCAGCGTTCGAATTCCGGGAAGTGCTGAGAAATTCTGGCCCCTTCCAGGAGAAAGCCCGTGATCCCGATCGCAGCGAGCAGCCAGCTCAGTGAAGCCACCCACCAGCCATTCGGCAGCAGCGTTCCTCGGCCACGGCAGCGGCGCCACAGGAACATGCCCAGTCCGACCAGAAATGCGAGTCCACCAGCGTCCACCACGCAGGATGCCAGCAGATAGAACCAGCCATAGAAAAAATGCAGCGGCGTATCGTGTTCCAGAAAGACCAGGCAGGTTCCCACGAACAGGATGAAGAAACCATAGGTCATCAGCAGGTGGGCTGTTCCGGCGAAACGGTCACGGCGCAATGGTTCCTGAAACAGCAGCCAGGCCATCCCGGAGCGGAATGCGCGAGACCAGGATCGGGGCCTGTCGCGATCTGTCGGTGCAGCGGCACGACGGTACCGGCGGATTCGTCCGACAAAACCGGCTGCGGCCAGCACCGCCGCCAGCGCCGTCAGAACGTAAAACACCATGGTCAGCCACGGCGGGATATTGCCGAGAATCTCGCGTGTGACGTCTTCACCGCTGGTCATGTTGTCATTCACTGTGGCTCGTCCCGCGAGACCGGACCAGGCATTCGCAGCAGGGCCTGCAGTGTGAGCATCCCGTCGCACACAAGTCCCAGATGGGCCACGCGAAAAATGGGGGCCTGCGGATCCGGATTGAGCGCCACGATGTGTCGGCTGTGAGACATCCCTTCGAGGTGGTGACTGGCACCGCTGATCCCGCAGGCGAGATAGAGTTCCGGGGCCACGGTCCGGCCCGACTGTCCCACCTGTCTCTCACGTTCGATCCATCCCAGGTCCACTGCCATCCGGCTGGCCGCGACGCCGGCATCAAGCCGCGCGGCCACGGATCGCAGCAGTTCAAAGCCCTCGGGGCCGCCCACACCGCGCCCGCCCGCCACCAGCCGCGGGAGGTGCTGAATATCGGTGGTCGCAGGATCGGCCGCAAGCGTGCGGATCAGAGTCACGGGTTCGGTCTCGCGCACGGGACTGAAGCGGTTGACAGTTCCCGAACGGTTCTGATCGGGCAACGCCGCCTGGCCCACACCGGGCCGAAGCGTCACCAGCGTCGACTGGTCCGGAGCGGGCACGATCTGCCGCGCTCTTCTTCCGTCGGGATGCAGGGCTGTGACCTCGCAGCGACGCTGACGGACGCGTACCAGCAGGGCGGGCGAGACGAGCTGCAGTCCGCAGCGGACGGCGAGTCTGGCTGCCAGCAGCCGATCTTCTCCCGTGGCACCCGCGAACACAAAGCGTGGGCGCGGCAGCGGCAGCACACGGGCGACGGAAGCCAGACGGCTGGCTGCTCCGACGACAGCCGTGTCGGCCAGCCAGACTCGGTCAGCCCCCTGCGCGATCATCCGCCGGGCACTCGCGTCCGCGCTGTCCGTGTCCACGACGTTCACTGCGACACCCAGATCATCGGCCAGCCGCCGGGCATCACCCAGCAGTTCCGCCGTCAGTTCCGGGACGATTGATGCGATCACCCAGACGCCGGGTTCGGGCAGCTGACTGCCGCAGGCCGCCTGAGGTGTCGGTGCATCGCCAGACTGTGTCACGTCAGCAGATCCTTCAGCAGATGGGCCTCTTCCACGCCCGTCAGTCGCGAATCCAGTCCCTGAAACGGAACCGTGAACCGTGCATGGTCAATTCCCATCAGATGCAGCAGTGTGGCGTGGACGTCACGAACGGCCACCGGACGGTCGACGGCATGGTATCCCAGTTCGTCGGTTGCGCCGTAGCTGAACCCCGGCTTGAAGCCTCCGCCCGCAAAGCACATAGTGAATCCCGCGATGTGATGATCCCGACCGTTTCCCTGAGCCATGGGCGTGCGTCCGAAT
>SYLK01000546.1 GCA_005809115.1 Planctomyces sp.
GGCACCACTGCTGAGCGCAGGGACGAACCTTGCGATAAAGATCAGATCCTTGTTATCCGGGCCAGGTCGGCTGCGTGCCAGTCGCTCCCACAGCTGCTGAGCCAGCTCTTTTTTGGTCAGCTCAGGTTTCTTCGGGGCGGATGCTGAGTTCTCTTCAGACATCGATCAGCCTTTGTCGGTGGAATCAGACTGTGATCAGTGAGACGATGCCTGTGCGCGACGGCGAAACGCCAGCAGGCTCAGGCTGCCGACAGCCAGCACTCCCCAGGTCGCCGGTTCCGGGACCGCAACCGGCGTGGCATACAGGAAGTCGTCCATGACGACGAAATCGGTGTCTTCGTTCAACCGTGAACCATTCGACAGAAGAAAGTTGTTGGGAGTCGTAATCCGGACCCGGCCAATTCGTTCCCCGGAATCGGCAGCGCCCCCCAGAAACGCCAGACTCTGGTTGGCTCCCTCCAGGACACTCCGGCTGAAAATCAGCGCGTCATTCTGGTCGAAGAACTCCATCAGCGTCGCATTTTCATCAAGTTCTTCATCCACGAAGATGGCAGCGAAGGCACTGGTCGTCGCACGGATCGCGGTTCCCGGTACGAAGAACGTGACATCTGTGATGTTGCTGCCAACAGACGCGAACAGTCTCTGCGGACTGAACGTCTGCAGATCCCCGGGGAAGCCAAACAGCGGGGGGACCGCGGTCCCGGGGTTGGAACTCACGAGGAATCCTGTCCCCGGAGTACTGAAGACAGCGCCTCGTGGGGAGTTGACATTGAAGAAGTTGCCGGGCAGGGGATTTGGGTCAGAGAAGCGGTCCGGCACACCGTCCCAGTTGATCTCTCGACGCAGGCCCCCAAAATCGCCGTTGGCACCCGCCACACTGCCGCCTCCCACGGCCGCACGAAATGCATCTCGAGTCGCAACAATATCCGCCGGACTTCCACCTGTGGCTTCAAATACCACAATTCCGGCTTTCGCATCAGCGATCAGGCTGAATGCCACCAGCAGCATCCAGCCGACAGCCTGGGTTCCGCGGCCACGTTGCGTTCCGGTTTTGACTTGCGCCATGTTCGTGTTCCCTGTTCCCTGAAGATTTCCCGCGATCTGTACCCTGTACCGAAGCGTGCATTTCGGCCGTACCAGGATCAGATGCCGGGTGTTCTGCGGACCGCAGAGACCGGCAGGATACGCAGTCTGCCAGGAATATTCCAGTGAGAGCAGCGTTAGGACCGGCCAAAAATTAAGTTGAACAAATTTTCTGGTCAGGGAAGCGCAGCGCCCCCTGACCAGAATCACGCTGGTGCGTGACAGAGGCCGGACCTGAATGTTTCGTTTTGACCGCAAGATGGCTGCATGAAATCATCGGCCAGCTGAAGAACTGATCCAGCGAATCCGAATCCGAGGTGCAGGATTCATGAGGCCGAAGTTTTCATGAGTTTGTTCAACTGATTTTTTGGCCCGTCCTTACACGCCTGCCCCGCTTGTCCACGCGATTGTCCAGACGGCCGTCGCAGTGAACGTTCTGCACAGTTCCGCCCGGAGCAGTGAATGGATTCATTCCGGAAATCAGCAGAACCCGCCCGCGAAAGTGGTGAGTGCGAAGCGGACTGTGCAACACCGGTGGGCGGTGCCTGATTCCGGAATTCATCCATTCCTCACAACACGTTCACGCGTCCTTCAGAATCCCGCCTGAAGATCCCTGCACCATGCTGCTCGTCTGCTGCAGAGTGCAGTGACAGCGAGCGGTATCCTGCCGCGACTGAGCGGTCAGTTCTGGTCTGCGAATACAGAAAAGAGGAGTGAGAACAAATGAAACGCGTTTCCGGTCGTCCTGGTTTTACTTTGATCGAACTGCTGGTGGTGATCGCCATCATTGCGATTCTGATCGGCCTGCTGTTACCAGCGGTTCAGCAGGCGCGCGAGTCGGCTCGCCGCACACAGTGCAAGAACAACCTGAAGCAAATTGGTCTGGCTCTCCACAACTACGAGAGCACGTATGGCGTATTGCCCCACGCGCTCTGGGGCGACGTGGATCCGAATGGCCGCACCACGGCCGGCGTCATCGACCGCTGCCGCAATTCTTCCGGCGTCGGCCTCCCCTTGCAGGACGGTGGTTTTGGCTGGATGGTTTCAATTCTGCCATTCATCGAGCAGGCGAATCTTTACAACCGCATCAATCCTCAGGGACAGCCGGACATCTTCGACCCGGCGCGGATTGCCGCAGTGTATAATGGTGCCACGCTGATTCCAGGCGGGGATACAATCCTCAGCGCCTATGTGTGTCCCTCTTCGGCAATGCCTCCGATTGTGCCGGCGACGTTTTCGATTCCCGGTGCGCCTGGCGGCGCAGCGGTTCCCGCGGGAACCGCGACAGCAGTCGGCTATGCGACGTCCAGCTACAAGGCCGCCGGCGGTTCGAATTCCGGCGACTTCGGGATGATGCACAAGAACTGCGAAGGTGGCGGCGTGAAATTCCAGCATGTGACCGATGGTCTGAGCAACACCATCATGGTGGGTGAATCGGTCTACTGCAGCTCGAATGTCAGTGCCTCGAGCCGGGCCACGGTGGCACCCACCTCATTTCGAGACTGGCCGATCTGGATCGGCAGTGGCGGCCAGAGTGATGAAGCCATCCGCATCAACGGTCGCTACAACAGCGTCATCAATGCTCGCGCCGGCTACCAGAGGATGGCACTTGCCATCAACGACGACAATGCTTTCAGCTATCACGTCGGCGGAGCCCAGTTTGCCCTGGGCGACGGATCGGTGCGATTCGTCAGCGAGAACATTGATGTCGTGAC
>SYLK01000547.1 GCA_005809115.1 Planctomyces sp.
AACTGATTGCCACCGGGTTCATCTCGATCGGCCCCAAGGTCCTCGCCGAAGTGAATGAATCAAAAATGCGGATGGATATCGTGGACGAGCAGATCGACACGTTCGGTCGTGTGTTTCTCGGACTGACCCTGGGATGTGCCCGCTGCCACGATCACAAGTTCGATCCGATTGACACCAGCGATTATTACGGGCTGGCCGGGATCTTCAAAAGTACCCGGACAATGGACACATATACGAAGGTGGCGAAATGGCACGAGAATCCGCTGGAATCAGCAGCGGCGTCCGCCATAGTGGCTGAATACGAAGCTCGCGTGCAGTCGGCCCGAATGACAATCGCTGCTTTGACGGAACAGCAGCAGCAGCCAGGCGGCGCGAGCCGGAATTCGGATGATCGTGGTGATTCGACCGAGCCGGTCAGCGCGAGGCTGGAGCGGCTGCGGAATGAACTGTCGGCGCTGGAACAGAATCCACCGGAGTTCCCGTCCGCGATGGGAGTGACGGAGGATCAGATCACGGATCTCCCGATTCATGTGCGAGGCAGTTCTGCGAGGCTGGGCGAGGTGGTGTCGCGTCGCACACCAGTGACCATCGGCGGAGTGAAGCGGCCGGTATTTTCTGCGACGGAGAGTGGACGGCGGCAACTGGCGGAATGGCTGCTGGATCCGCAGCATCCGCTGACAGCACGCGTGATCGTCAATCGCGTCTGGCGCTGGCACTTCGGAAAAGGCCTGGTCCGGACCACCGACAATTTCGGGGTGCAGGGCGAGCCTCCGTCTCATCCGGAACTTCTGGACTGGCTGGCTCAGCGTCTGATCGCGGACGGATGGTCTCTGAAGTCGCTCCATCGTCTGATTCTGAATTCCGCGACATATTGTCAGAGCAGCGCTGCATCCGACGATCTGATTGCCCGGGATCCCGAAAACCGCCTGCTCGGACGTTTCAGTGTCAGGCGGCTCGAGGCCGAAGAATTCCGCGACTCAGTACTGGCCGCAGGCGATCAGCTGGATGCGACAACGGGTGGATCACTCCTGAAGGTGAAGAATCGCGGATACCTGTTTGATCACACTTCGATTGACCACACAGACTACAGCAGTCGGCGTCGGTCACTGTATCTGCCGGTCATCCGCAACAACGTTTACGATGTGTTCCAGCTGCTGGATTTTCCTGATCCTGCGGTTCCTGGCGGCGATCGGGCGATGACAACGGTGGCGCCGCAGGCACTGCTGCTGCTCAACAGCGAATTCGTGATGAATGCGGCCGACGCACTGGCTGCAAGGCTGGTGGCTGAGCCGTGCGACGACTCCGCTCGATTTTCACTGCTGTGCCTGACCGTATGGGGCCGCCCCGCAACCGCTGCCGAGCAGCAGGATAATGCCGCGTTCCTTGCCGCGGTGCAGGCCACGCTGACAAGTCCGCCGCAGGATTCCCTCCAGGCTCGTCTGGTCGCCTGGGCGACAGCGTGCCATGTGGCATTTGCGGCCAGCGATTTTCTCTACATTCAGTGACTCCCGGAGTAAAGTGCGATGACCCGACAAACACCCGGCCGGCCGTGTTCGGGAATTCCGGCTTCGCGGCGTGAGTCTCTGAAACGCGCCGCTGCCGGATTCGGCTCGCTGGCGCTGGCAGCGCTGCTGGCACGAGACGGGACTGCGGCCGCTCGCGGTATGCCCCAGGCTGGCATTCCCGCGGCACATTTTCTCGGTCGGGCGAAACGCATTATTTTCCTGTTCATGAGCGGCGGACCGTCCCAGGTCGACACGTTTGATCCGAAACCTCTGCTGACTCGCGACCATGGCAGGCCACTGCCCTTCAATAAGCCGCTGGTACAGTTCAACTCGACCGGGAACCTCCTGAAATCTCCCTGGCGGTTTCGACAGTACGGCCAGAGCGGTATCCCGGTAAGTCAGTTGTTTCCGAAACTGGCGCGGCATGCGGATGAGCTGTGCCTGATTCACTCGGTCCATGGCACGAATCCGGCTCATGGGGGTGCCGTCATGAAGCTGCATACCGGCAGCGACAATTTCATTCGACCCAGCATGGGGTCGTGGATCAGCTACGGGCTGGGATCAGACAATGGCAGCCTTCCCGCTTTCGTGACGATCTGTCCCACGCTGGCATTCGGTGGCATCAACAACTGGAGTTCGGCATTCCTCCCGGCACAATATCAGGGAACGGCGCTTGGAGACGCCAGCATTCCCTCAGATCGTGCCCGCGTCCGCTACATCCGCAATTCCAGAATATCACGAGAATTGCAGCAGCTGCAGCTCGCCCGTCTGCGAGCACTGAACGAAAACCATCTGCTGCAGTCGGGGCCGGAGGCATCACTGGAGGCCCGCATCGGCACCTATGAACTCGCCTTCCGGATGCAGTCCGAACTGCCACAGATTGAAGATCTGTCACAGGAATCCGCCGCCGTACAGCATCTGTACGGACTGGACGACCCGCTGACGGCGAATTTCGGGAGAATGTGTCTGATGGCACGCCGCTTTGCCGAAGCCGGGGTGCGTTTCATTCAGGTGACGCACAATGATGACAAAGTCCAGTGGGACCAGCATTCCGACCTGATCGCGGGACATACCAGGAACGCACGCGAAGTCGACGGCCCGATCGCCGGATTGCTGCAGGATCTGAGATCCCGCGGACTCCTTGATGATACGCTGGTCTGGTGGGGCGGAGAATTCGGAAGGACCCCGACCGCGGAGGGCCATGACGGGCGTGACCACAATCCGGAAGGGTTTACCATGTGGCTCGCCGGTGGCGGAGTCCGTGGCGGGCTGCGCTACGGCAGTACCGACGATTACGGGTATTTTGCGGCTGAGAACAAGGTGCACATCCATGACCTCCATGCCACGATCCTGCACCTCCTGGGACTCGATCACGAACGCCTGACCTGGCGCCACGCCGGACGCGACTTTCGGCTGACCGATGTGGAAGGTCATGTCGTGCGAGAATTATTCGATGCTTCCCGCAGCCGCTCTTTTTCCACGACATAACGAAACAGCCAGCGACCCCAGAGAAAATACTGCGCCACAAACAAGAGGACAAACCCGGCGAATGCCAGCAGCATCAGCAGTATGCCCGGCATCACGACTGCCATCAGACCCACAAAGCCGCTCGCGCAGAGAAACCCGGCGAACATGGCCATCACCACCGTCGGCGCCGGTGTGTCACGCTCGGGACGTCTCAGCACAGCCCACCCGCCGTAATCAGGTCATGCAGAATCTGATATCGCAGCAGCATGCTTTTCTCCAGCGATTCGCGGATCCTCGCTTCAGTCAGCATGAATCCCAGCATCCCCCCCGGCGGTTCGAAAGTGACTTCGTCCATCAGCCGCGTCCGGTCCTCGTCCATCCGCGTCAGGATCTGACGGTGCTGCCAGACACGCAGCGGGCCCTCGATCTGATGCTCGACAATCTCAAACTCACTCACCGACTGATAAATGTGGGCCGCACGCTGCCTGAACCCAAAGGCCATGCTCCGAAACTCAATCCGATCACCCGTCTGCACCACCGGCGGTGCCGACAGGATCTCCAGCTGCAGATCCGGATCACTGATTCTGGGAAGGTTTCCGGGCTGCACCAGAAACGAACGCAGTGTCACCACCGCACAGCCCAGGATCACGGAAGAAGAAAATTCAGGCATATCTCTGCGGAACTTCCAGAACTCACTCCCGACACCCACTCCGATCCCGCAGCGTCACGGCATCCGGCGTGAATCGTTGGCATGCAAAGGATCGTACTCGGGCAACCCATCACGAAGACCGCCGACAGGGGCACCTGATATTCGCTGTGCACCTTCGATTTGCGGCGCGTCGCACGCGTCTGCCGACTGGACCTCACACGCGAAATCAATTGCGCCGCCATGCACAGAATAGACGATTCGCTCGGCATTTCCCAGAATGAAGCCTCAAGAAATCCGGCCGGCGGGATTCTGAAGACCCCGACGACGGGGAAGTGTGTGTCTGCAGAGATTCCCGATGACGTCGCTGGAGACTGAGATCCTGAGGGCATCCTGGTTCCTTGCCGGACCGACCGCTTCCGGCAAGTCCGATGTCTCGCTGTGCCTTGCCGAACGCCTGAATGCCGAAATCATTTCCCTGGATTCCATGGCGGTCTACCGCGGGATGGACATCGGTACCGCAAAGCCCGGCATGGCCGAGCGCGGCCGGGTTCGACACCACCTGATCGATGTCGCGGAACCGCATCAAGAATTCAGCGTGGCGGAGTTCGTTCGCATGGCGGTGCTGGCCGCAGAAGCGATTTTGACCCGGAGCCGGATTCCGCTCTTCGTCGGCGGGACCGGACTCTATCTTCGTTCTCTGCTGAGAGGCATCTGCGAGTCGCCGGCGTCCGACCGGGAACTGCGTCAGTCGCTGGAGCAGGACGCCCGGGAGAAGGGAAATGTGTGGCTCCTTGCACAGCTTCGCACCATTGATCCGGCCTCCGCGGATCGGCTGCATATCAATGACATCCGCCGTGTGATTCGGGCTATTGAGGTTTACCGGATGGCTGGAAAGCCTCTTTCCGAGATCCAGCAACAGTGTGTCCGCCCGCCCGCCGATCAGCCACGCGCTGTTGTCTGGCTGGCGCCTCCGCGCGACTGGCTCTACCGACGAATTAACCTCCGCGTTGAACAGATGATGGCCTCAGGGCTCCTTGAGGAGACACGACAGTTGCTGCAGCGCGATCCCCCGCCTGGCCGAACGGCAAGGCAGGCACTGGGATACCGCGAGCTGATCCCCGTCCTGGAGGGCCGGGAGTCGCTCGCAGAGGCTGTCCGGCAGATTCAGACGGCGACGCGACAGTTCGCGAAACGACAGCACACATGGTTCAGAAATCTGTCGGAATGTACCGCACTGCCATTGACCGGCAGTGAATCACCGCAGCAGATCGCCAGCCGGATTCTGGTCCACGGCAGATCGGTCGGCTGACGGCCGCCGTACCGACAGACTCCGGCGGCTGAATGGCAGAAGCCGGCCGCGGAAAAAAATCTCACAGCGTCCTGAGATGTGTGGCAAGCCTGAGGCGATCATATACAGTCCGTCCATTGAGGACCGGGATCCGGTCCGTCGGCTGAGATCTGCCCGTTTCGGGCAACTCGAAATTCAGGATTTTTTCGGACCACGTTCTGATGCCAGACCAGTTTCTGACAGAGTTGCTGCAGACGGCGGGTACGTCCGGGGGCGAACAGGCTGTGCAGCAGGTCGTGCGGGATTTCGCCCAGTCCTTCGCTGATGAGATCACGACGGATCTGCATGGAAACGTCATGGCGGCGGTCAACAACGCCGGGACACCAACCATCATGCTGGATGCTCACTGAGATCAGAGTGGCCTGATCGTCCGGCACGTCGACAGCATGGGATTCGTGCGGGTCAGCCCCGTGGGGGGATGGGATATTCAGATCCTGCTGGGCCAGCGTGTCGTTGTGCACAGTCATACAGGTCCGGTGCCTGGCGTGATCGCGAGGAAACCGATTCATCTGCTGGATCCGGATGAACGCAAAACTGTGCCGAAGATGAAGGACCTGGTCGTCGACATCGGATCTGCCACGGAAGCCGAAACGAGACAGATTGTGCGGATTGGTGACATGGTGACACCGGAGCCGTGCCTGCGTGAGCTGCGCAACGGCCGGCTGGCGGGCGTTGCGATGGATGATCGTGTGGGGATCTGGGTGATTCTGCAGGCTCTGAAGCTGGTCGCCGCACGAAAATCGGCGGCCAGAGTCGTTGCCGTATCGACAGTGCAGGAGGAAATCGGGCTGCGCGGCGCGATTACCAGCGCTTACAGTGTGAATCCGCAGATTGGAATCGCTGTGGATGTGACACATGCCACGGACTGTCCTGGAATTGACCAGAATGAATTTGGCCGGATCGAACTGGGAAAGGGCCCGGTGATTGTCCGGGGCCCGAACGTGAATCCCGGAGTCTTTGAGCTGCTGATGCAGCTGGCCGAGCAGCACGGTATTCCCGTGCAGGTCGGCGCTCTGGGTTATCCCGCCAGCAATGACGGCGCAGCCATTCAGATCAGCCGCGGCGGTTGCGCCACCGGCCTGGTGGCGATTCCCAATCGCTACATGCACAGCCCGGTGGAGGTCGTGGCCGAATCGGATTTCCGCGATGCCGCCCGGCTGATTGCCGAATTCTGCCTGGCAGTCGATTCCATCAGCACTTTCGTGTTGTCGGAAACCTGAAATCGGGCTGAATCGTCCTCAGAAGCAGCTGAATTCTTCGTTTCCGAGGCAGCTTGTATTCCCACTGAACGATTTTGATGCTAAAAACGCTTGCTCTGAGTCGAAGCCGGGGTGAACAATGACCACCTGAACCAGCTGGAACGATTATTCGGACTCGGCAGGCCGTTCTGCCGGGTTCCGCAAAACCCGGTATTTCTTTCGTGGAAAGACATGTCTGGATGGACGTGGCTCGCTCGGCCTGTCATGTTTATGGTTTTTGATCGTAAACTCCATCCGGCTCTGATGCACTGCGGACGGCGGAGTTGCTCGGGATGTCGCTACGCTGAGTTCTGTTGGGTGAAGCGGCCAAGATCGGCCAATGGTTTCGTGTCCGGTGATTCTTCAATACGGAAGGGTTCGTCAGTGAGTTGACAACTGCCGGTGGAGCAGGCACCGCAGCTGTCCTGCATGCCGCGCACGTCGGTCACAGGGCCGGCAGCGGTTCGGCGGCAACTGGGCAGGGGCAACTGACGTGAATTCGAAACATTGAGACATTGACGTCTCACAACAGTGGTGAACCTATGCCAGTTGTCGTCTGCAGAATGCTCATGCCGATGTGCCCGAATTCAAACACTCCGACTCTGTTGCTGTTGGCTGCAGGGCTGCTGTTGCTGCCAGTCTCGGATCTGGCCGCCCAGGTTGATTCGGGAGATGCCGGCAGTGCCAGCCAGGCAGTCCCGGAGAACACCGGTGGGTCGGCCCCGGCCTCCGCCCCCACGGCCGCGCCGCAACAGTCAACCGAGGAGTACCTCGCTGCCGTCATGCAGCAGCAGCGGCTGACTCAGCAGATCCGGAATATCCGCAAGCCACTCCTGTCCCGAGAGGCGGAAAAGGAGTTCATCAAGGTCAGCCGCAACTATCGCTCTCTTCTGGGAAACGGCCCGAATCTCGCCAGCGCAACGGATCAGGCCCTGATTCGACAAGGACTGGAGTACCGCATTCTCAGGGCCTCTGACCCCGCCGTACAGGAATCGCCACGCCTGATGGCCAACGCGCTGAATGACCTGCGCCGCGATCTCAAGAGCGCCGGCAGTCAGATCACTAACCCACAGAATCGTTCGCGTTTTCGTGAAGATGTCTGCCGCGAAGCGCACCGGATTCTGCGGATGCTGCTGGATAACAGTCTGGACGCCCGCAGCTTTGCCATCAGCGTCCTGGTCGATCTGGAAGTTGTCCCCGCCGCATTTCAGCAGACGAGAATCATCATTCTGGACGAAGCGGCCGTGACTCTGGCCGAAATCCTGACGGATGCCAGTCAGCCGGATACCATCCGCGCCATCGCTGCTGCTCAGATCGAAAGGTTCCTGCGAACCACCGACGCCGTGCCGGTCGTTCAGATGAACCTCGCACGAACGCTGGCGACTGAACTGGCCCGGTGGAACACGGATCCCGCGTATCAACTGGTCCTGATCGATGCTCTCGCACGTGTCACCACCACCCGCGAAGTTGTCGGAAAGAACACGCCGACGGCCATCGAAGCACTCGCTGCTACCATGGCCGATAGAAATCGCAGAATTGACGTGCGATGCCGCGCCGCCAGAGGCGTCGGACGCGTCGGTTTCGATGCGCAAATTAATTTCGATCCGCTGGCCTGGAAAGTTGTTCAGCTGTGCGCCGAGACGGGTGAGTTCTTTAACGGAGAACCAGGCAACCAGGCGTTCGCAGTGTGTGCCGCTGACCTGTACCTGGCATTTCATCACATGACCCGGGATGAAGCCTCACCGGACTCTCGCAATCCCGCCGGTATGCTCAACAGAGCTCCCACGTCCCAACTGGTGAAGGCGGCCTACAGCGAGGCCCTGAAAGTCGTTCTGCCAATGCTGGACAATGCTAAGGCCATTCCCAAGAACGATCTGAAATCGGTCTTCGAATGGGCCAGTCAGAATGCTCCCTCCAGTCTGGTGTTTGATCAGAATGCGACTCCGCTGAGCAAATAGTCGCGGGCGAAAGCCCTTCGCTTCGTTCGCCTCAAGATGTGGTGCACACCTGAGCATGGACTGGACTCCCCTTAAGGAACTGATTGGCTCGCATGAGTCGTTCCTGATCACAAGTCACGTACGTCCGGACGCGGACGCCCTCGGTTCAGAACTTGGATTGTGCGCGATTCTTCAGGCGCTGGGGAAGAAAGCCACAATCATCAATGCCTCGGCTCCGCCGGCCAATCTGCAGTTCATGAATTCAGCAGGTCGCGTACTGAAGCTGAACGAAAACATCACTCGAGCCGGCGTCCCGGCCGCAGACGTCATCGTGATCGTGGATACCAGCGCATGGCAGCAGCTGGGTACGATGGCCGAACTGATTCAGGCCTCGACGTCGCTCCGCGTTGTCATCGACCATCATGTCAGCTCCGACAGGATGAACGCCCTGGAATTCCGCGACACACACGCAGCTGCCACGGGAGAACTGATCTGTGACGCCGCTGCGGCGCTGGGCGTGACGTTTGACTGTGACACGGCCAACTGGCTGTACGCGGCCATTGCCACGGACACCGGATGGTTCCGGTTTCCCTCAACCACCTCGCGGACCATGCAGACTGCTGCCCGACTGATGGAACTTGGGGCGGTACCACACACGGTCTATAACCTGGTGCATGAGCAGTATTCGCTCGGTCGCATCCGACTTGGCGGCCGAGTGCTGGGCCGCATCGAGACGGAAGTCTCCGGCCGACTGATCTGGGTGTATGTTGATGCCAAAGATCTCGCGGAAACCAGCAGCCTCCCGTCGGATACAGAAAATATCGTCAATCAGTGCCTGACCGTGGCCGGGTCAGAGGCGGCCTTTATCGCAGTCGAACTCCAGACCGGTCAGATCAAGTTCAGCCTGCGTTGCCGCCCGCCGCACGACGTTGCCTCGCTGGCCGAACGATTTCATGGCGGTGGACACAGACTGGCGTCAGGTGCCACGCTGCCGGGACCGCTCGCAGTCGCCGTCGACCGGATGCGTCAGGCCTTCCGTGAGATGCTGGAACCTGCCAACCCCGCAGCGATGCAGGGCGACGTGGCAGATGAACCGGTGATCAGCCAGACCAACTCCTGACGAGATCGGTGGCACCAGGTCTCCAGACGGCATTGCACCGCCACGAAGGGCGATGGGCATCGCCGATCAGTGGTCTGCCCCTGCTATGCCGAACGGCCCCGCAGCAACTGCCCGGCAGTCCGCACAACAAAGTTCTGAAAATCCCTGCTGGCAGCTTCCTGAACGGTCCGGAATCGGATGCGGACGGCATCGTACCCGTTCTTCTTCGGGGTAATTTCCTGTTCTGCCCCGAAATGAGCGATGGATCCGACCGTCACCGCGTCTTGCGGACAAAACAACACCACATCAACGCCGTCGCTTCGTTTTGTGTGCAGTTCAGCCAGCGGCACAGTGTCAGTCGCCTGACTCCAGGTGATTTTGCTGCGCGTTCCATAGTCCGCGACACATCCCGGAAAGGCAGACTCCACGACCTGCAACAGTGGTTCCACGGCGGCAAATTCCCAGTCCACGCGACCGTTCGCCGGGAGCCCCTTTCGCATCAGGTGCCACTTGCGCCCCAGCTGTTTCCATGGCATCAGGTCGTCCGGGCTGGTCGCTTCGCGCGTCGACAGCAACACGAACGCTTCGACTGCCTGGTCGAGAAACCGGCGAAATTCCGGCGTATCGATTTCGTCCTTCTTCCAGACGCGAATTGTCACCTCCTGCCATGCATTCTTCAGGTTTCGCGCTTTCACCCGCGGTTCCCGTCCGTAAACAGGAATCTCTTCAACATCGTCGAGAGGCACGAGACCCAGAGCGGCGTCCAGCTCTTCGGTTGTGAAAGAATCCTTCCTGACGCGGAAACAGAGAGACAGGAGCCAGTCGCCCCCCGTTCGGGCGTGCAGAAACCATCCGACTCCGGCTTTGCCTTTCACTTCGACGGTGGAACGGTGTTTCCAGTTCGGCTCGCTCAGCGACTTCTTTTTGGCCAGCAGATCGATCACCAGTCGCAGGGCAGCACCTTCCCAGCGGCAGGGCAGTCCGTTGTGCGAGATCCGATCCACAAGGTGCCAGCGTGGTCCGTCCGTCTCCCACGGCAGCTTCGCCGACTTTCCCAGCTGCTCGATTGTGACATCATCCGCCTGTTTTTCGGCGACCAGCATGACATCAAACGACTCACGGTCCGCGACGCAGGCTGATCGCAGCACCGGGCCAAGCAGTTCCCCCGTCCACGATCGCATTGGCGACTGCCCGACACCGTCTGCCTGTGCGTCAGCGCTGACGATCCCGACAGCCGAACGCGTCCGGCGTTTCACGCTCGCTGCTGGCGGATGCCGGCTCAGGCTGAGCCAGCGCTCGGCAGATCTCACGATCTCTTCCGGAGTTCCCTCGGCGACGATCCGGCCGCCGCCCGCTCCCGCCTCCGGTCCCACGTCGATCACCCAGTCGGCGGTCTTGATCACG
>SYLK01000548.1 GCA_005809115.1 Planctomyces sp.
CATCATCGCGGCCAGTGACTCGCGCACTCACTGGCCCATCGTACTGGTCGGGCTGCTGGGCAAAGTCTTCGGTCCGATCGGATTCCTCATAGCGCTGCTGCGAGGGACGTTTCCTCCCCTCTTCGGACTGACGATCCTGACGAACGATCTGCTGTGGTGGATTCCGTTCGGTTTGATTCTGCGGGATGCGGCCATGAAGCAGCGTTCGGACCGGCGATCGAAGGGTATTTCGAGACAGCAGTACATCAAACAGACCAGGATCAAGGCTTCGCCGGATGCCGTCTTTCGCTTCCACGAAAGTCCGGATGCGTTGCAACACCTCATCCCACCATGGGAGAACATGAAACCGGTCGAATCAGACGGGTCGCTCCAGCCCGGCAGCCGGGTCGTCCTGCGCGGGAGTCTCGGCATCATCCCGATTCAATGGGTCGCGATCCACACGGAATACGATCCGCCGCATCTGTTCGCGGATCGGCAGGAATCAGGACCGTTCGCATGGTGGTATCACCGCCATCGCTTTCTCGACGATGGTGAAGGCGGAACATTGTTGAGAGACGAAGTCGACTATACGGTTCCGCTGGGAGTGGTCGGGCGCTGGCTCGGTGGCTGGCTTGTTCGCCGCAAACTGGAAGCGATGTTCGCCTACCGCCATGAGAAGACGCGGAAGTTGATCGAGTCCGGTGAATGGATGAGTGCGTCAGCAGCGCGGGAAAGGTAAGAAGGCCGAATGGGTCATGAAGTTCTGATCGTAGGGGCGGGGCTGTCGGGATTGTGTTGCGCCCGCAGATTGCGACAACATGGCGTCCGCTGCCTCCTGCTGGAGGCATCCGACGGTATCGGGGGACGAATCCGTACCGATATCGTGGATGGCTTCCGCCTGGACCGAGGCTATCAGGTCTTCCTGACCAGTTATCCGGAAGCAAGGTCGATCCTTGATTATGAAGCGTTGCAACTGAAGCCGTTCCTGCCCGGTGCGCTGGTTCGTTACGGTGGCCGCTTTCACGAATTGACTGACCCCTGGCGAAGGCCGTCTGCCGCAATGCGTTCGTTGTTCTCGCCGATCGGCTCGCTCGCCGACAAGGTACGCGTCGCGCGTTTTCGCTCATGATCTTTGCGGGGCACCATTGATGATAGCTTTCGCGACCCGGAAACCACATCGCTCGAGGCACTTCACAACGCGGGCTTCTCGCCGTCGATAATCGAGCGGTTCTTCCGGCCCTTTCTGGGGGGCATCTTTCTCGACTCTGACTTGCGGACTTCCAGCCGCATGCTGACCTTTGTGTTCCGCATGTTCTCCCTCGGCAGTGCCTGCCTGCCCGCAGAAGGGATGGAAGCTATTCCACGTCAGTTAGCGGCCGCGTTGCCGTCGGACAGCATTCGGCTGGGAACTCGGGTGGTGCGAGTTGAACCCGGTGCGGTGACACTCGCCACAGGCGAGAAGGTCAGCGCCAAGTACGTGGTCGTGGCGGTCGAAGGCCGCATGGCCGCGGAACTGCTGGGTGACACGATTTCGCCGGCTGGTCATGGCACGACGTGCTTTTACTTTTCAGCATCGCGTTCCCCCATTAACCAGCCGCTGCTCGTATTGAACGGTGATGGTCGCGGCCCAATCAACAATCTCTGTGTCCCCACGTTCGCTGCCCCTTCCTATGGCCCCGCCGACAGGAGTCTCGTCTCTGTGACAGTTCTGGGCACCGCGAACGATCCCGATCAGCTCCTGGCGGACGTGCGTGCGCAGCTGGGCGAGTGGTTTGGCGCCGTGGTCCAGGACTGGCGTCATTTACGAACGTATTCCATTCCATACGCCCTCCCCGCTCAGCACCCGCCGGCATTGAACGTGCCAGAACGCACCGTTTTCTGGCAGCCCGGAATCTACGTCTGCGGGGATCATCGAGACAACGCCTCCATCCATGGCGCGATGGTCTCGGGACGTCGAGCTGCAGATGCGATACTGAAGGAACTTACATGAAAGACCCGGTCATCCGGCTGTTGTTCCTGGCCCACCTCGGATCATCCCTGTACATGGTGGGGCTCATCTGGTTTGTGCAGGTCGTACACTACCCGCTGTTTGCCAGCGTTGACCGGGCGTCATTCTCCACCTACGAACAACGCCATACGGCGCTCACCAACTGGATAGTCGGCCCCCCCATGCTGATCGAAGCGGCTGCGGCGACGCTTCTGATCTGGTTCCGTCCGACGAGTGTCCCGCAGTGGTCCCTCTGGACTGGTCTGGTGCTATTGGGAGTCATCTGGTTGTCGACGGCCTTCCTCCAGGTTCCCTGCCACGAATTTTTGTCGCATCGTTTTGACCCGCTTGTTCATCAGCGACTCGTCTGGACGAACTGGTTGCGGACCTCAGCCTGGACCCTGCGCGGCATCCTGGTGTTGTGGATGGCGTGGTCATCGTTACGCTGAAACAGTCGGTCTGAGAACCCCTTGCAGGCAACTATCGAAGGGCCTCCGCGATTCGCTGGTTGCAGGCAGATGAATCGCTCGATCACATCTCCTTCGACCTGGACTGAGAATGGCCAGTTCAACTGCGCGCAACGTGAATCGTAATTCTTAACTCGTGATTTGATTGATTTCGAACACCGCTTCAGCAAGTGCCAGACCGCTGAGGAAAGCGCCTTCCACACGAGGACCGCCACACCAGTCTCCACAGGCTCCCAGATTCA
>SYLK01000549.1 GCA_005809115.1 Planctomyces sp.
AATTGCCTCGCGAAACAGATATCGACTCGCCAGAAACGTCGTCAGAGCAGCACCTGTGAGTGCCAGATCGACCAGCAGGACGCCGGGCACAAAGCCGTACAGCCAGCCGATGATGACCGCCTTCCCGGTAATGCTGGGAGCCAGCGACATCGCAAAGTAAATGCCGATTCCGGCAAACCACGCTGTCAACGGCCGCAGTTTCACGGCATCCCGCAGGGCAGACTCCTGATGCACGAGCCACTCAAATGATGAATACCTGCGAGCCAGAAGCCCGGCGGTGACAATCACAACGAGCAGCGCCATCGACGTCAGAATTCGCTGATTGAGCTTCTTCACGTTCGCGGATGCCTTCGCCGTTTTTCTGCTGTTCGGAACGACCTGAGCAGCATAGAATCGCCGTGCAGTTCGGCAGCAGCCCCCCGCTCGCCGGTGGGAAAATTCACCGCACGGCTTCCCGCGTGGGGGGGCACGATTCCGGAGTTGCAGATCGGAAGGGACATTTCGTGGATTGTACTGCGCAGGGCGCGGATGAAGAAGAACGCTCGGCAGCATTCTGCCATCCAGTAAAGGGCTCCGGAACTTGATTCACACGGATCCGCCAACGCTCAGAATTCTCCAGATCTCCGACCTGCACTTCGGTCCTCCGTTTATCGAGAACATCGGTGCCGCCGTCCTGCGCATCGCCCACCAGCTTCTGCCGACGGCAGTGGTGGTCAACGGCGATCTGACACAACGCGCGAAACGCGAACAATTTCTCGCTGCCCGAGACTTTCTGGCACAGTTGCCCGATGTCCCGCGGCTGGTCATTCCTGGCAATCATGATGTCCCGCTGTACCGAATCGCCGAACGGATGCTGGCTCCGCATGCCCTTTACAGGGAAATCATCTGCCAGGACCTGAATCCGGTTCTCAGACTTGACGGAGCCGTTCTGGCCGGGCTGGATTCGACGGCGCCGCATTCGGCCATCAGCAACGGGCGAATTTTTCATTCGCAGCTGGACGCATGTGCCCGCGTGTTTGCCACGGTTCCGCCGGACGTGCTGCGCGTGGTCGTGGCACATCATCATTTCGCACCGGCTCCGGACTACCTGCATGACAGCACGATGCCGGGATCCCGGCGAGCGATGCGACGTTTTGCCGATCTGGGTGTCGACCTGATTCTGGGCGGCCATCTGCACCGGGCCTGCATCAGCAATTCGCTGGACTTTTATCCCGGCGCACATCGCGAACGCGGGATCATCATCGTGCAGTGTGGCACCACAACATCACAGCGTGGGCGGGGACGCGAGCGTCAGAAGAATTCCCTGAATCTGATTGAAGTATCACCCTCGTCCATCACCATCACCCATTACATGTTCTTTCACGAAGGCGACGGATTCCAGCCCATCAGTCGCCACACGTTTCGGCGTGGACCCGTTTCCGGGGCGGAATGAGGATCGCTCAGTCCGGAACTGCGGCAGCGAGCCGACCAGCTCAGTCGGGTTGTTTTTACGTCGAGAAGCATTGACAGACCGGCCACGCAGCTGCAGACTCTCAAGACGAGGGCCGGGGCATTTTTCCGTTTGCCGAATCATTCGAGGTGCAGTATGTCGGGATGCGAAATCAGCTCGAGAACGATCAGGGGCGCCGTCGCACGTCCAGTGGCGTCTCGCCATCGGACGGACCATGGCCAGCCGAATGCCTGGCTCAGTCAGAGAACCGCGTTCCGCTTCCACGGGTATGTTCTGCTGGCACTGTTCGGAATTCTGTTCAGTTCAGTCATGGCCGTTGCGACCGAACCGTCTGCTGCCGGGCGCGAAGCAGCGGCAGGGAAATTCGACGTTCGGCAGCGGCAGTTGTGGACCACGGGCAACGTTCAGGGCAGCCCTGAACCCCCCGATCCCTATACGACGGAGCGGGCTTTTCCCGGGCTGCAGCTGCTGGAACCGCTGTCGGTCGGGCTGGTTCCGGGCAGTGAGCGTTTCGGTGTCGCCACACGGCCCGGAAAGATTTACACATTCGAAATCGACCCGAACGTCAGTCAGGCTCAGCTGCTGATTGACATCGGCAGGACGACGTATGGAGTTGCGTTTCATCCGCGATTCGCGCAGAACGGCTATTTTTACGTCACTTATATTCTGGAACCCAACAAGTTCGAGGATGCCGGCAGTCGTCTGTCGCGATTTCAGGTAAAGTCGGGACAGCCGTTTACGGCGGATGTCAGCACCGAGAAAATCCTGCTCACCTGGCCATCAGGAGGCCATAACGGCGGATGTCTGCGGTTCGGCCCCGACGGCTGTCTCTATCTTTCAACAGGCGACGCCAGTGGGATCGCCGACGGCAACCTGACCGGCCAGGACATCTCGGATCTTCCCGGAAGCATTCTGCGGCTGGACGTTGACCATACCTCGCCCGGCCGCGAGTACGCGATTCCCTCTGACAACCCGTTTGTGGGCGTGGATCATGCGCGTGGCGAAATCTGGTCGTTCGGACATCGCCAGGTGTGGAAGTTCAGCTTCGACCATCTCCAGCGGCTGTGGGCCGGTGAAGTGGGGCAGGATCTGTGGGAAATGGTGTATCTGATCCAGCGGGGAGGAAATTACGGCTGGAGTGTCATGGAAGGAACTCATCCGTTTCGTCCGGAACGGAAGAAGGGACCAGGGGAGTTCGTCAAGCCTGTGGTGGAGCACCCGCACAGCGACTTTCGTTCGATCACCGGCGGCTGCGTGAGCACTACGCAGCGACTGCCCGAGCTGAATGGTGCTTATATCTATGGCGATTATGACACCGGCAAGCTCTGGTCACTGAGATACGATGGCGGCGGCGTCACGCAGCATCAGCAGCTGGCCGACACACAGATTCGGATCGTGGAGTTTGCCCAGGACCGTGCCGGCGAAGTCTACGCGGTTGATTTCGCCGGCGGTGGATTTCATCGACTCATTCCAAATCCGCCTTCGCCCACTCCACCAAAACCATTTCCTCGCAGGCTCAGCGAAACTGGGTTGTTTGCCTCAACACAGGATCATCGGCCGGCCACAGGGGTCATTCCCTACTCGGTCAATGCGCCCCTGTGGTCCGATGGTGCCGAGAAGGACCGGTTCATCGCACTCCCAGGTGATTCTCAGATTGAATTTGACGATGTGATCTATCCTCACGGACCCGACTACGCTGACCGCGGCTGGAGATTTCCCGACGGAACGGTCCTGGTCAAGACGTTTTCCCTGGCCCTCGATACCAGTCGTCCGAATGATCTGACACGGCTGGAGACGCGGCTGCTGCACTATCGCCAGATGCCTGGTAACGATGACGAATACGGTGCCCAGTTCTGGAATGGCTACACCTATGTCTGGAACGACGAGCAGACGGACGCGGAGCTGCTGGAGTCCGGTGGTCTCGACCGCACACTGCAGATCCGGGATGCGGCCGCCGCCGGCGGGCTGCGTGAACAGGTCTGGCGCTTCCCCAGCCGTACCGAATGTGCGCTGTGCCACACAATGGCGTCCAAATACATTCTGGGCGTCACCACCATGCAGATGAATCGGGAACATGACTATGGTGGTCACCGCGAGAACCAGCTGGCAGTGCTTGAGCGGCTGGGGATCTTCCGCGAGAAACTGCCAGCCGTTCCGGATGAGCTGCCGCGACTGGTGGACTACCGTCGTCCGGATCAGCCGCTCCATCTGCGTGCCCGCGCGTATCTGCATTCAAACTGTGCCCACTGCCACCGCAAATGGGGAGGTGGAAATGCCGAATTTGAACTGCACGCGTCAATTCCCCTGACGCAGACTCAGGCTGTCAACACCCGTCCCGGTCAGGGCAGCTTTCAGCTCAGCGATCCGCGAATTCTGCTGCCCGGTGATCCCGAAAGATCTCTTGTCCTGAAACGCATGCAGTTGCAGGGCCTGGGCCGCATGCCCCACATCGCGACGCATGTGGAGGATCGGGAGGCAACGGCGATGCTGCGTGAATGGATTGCAGGGCTGTCGAACTCGGCCCTGCTGGAAGAACCCGGCGCCCTTCATCCGCGGCTGCCTCAGCCAGCGGCGGCCCGGCAGTAGCCGGCCGCACAGCAGCAGCCGGAAAGCAGAACGTTGTTCCGACATTTCTCGTCGACAGGCGAAAGTCAATTGAGTACCGCGATCAGTCACGCGACACTCACAAAGGCTCGACAGCAGCAACCACCACCCACAACACAACTCACCACCACGCCCTGTCGGGCCTGCATTCAGTAATTCATCGGTTGACGGACGATGCAACGCTTTCAAACCCTCTTCTGAATATCATTCCGCGTCCGAATGCGCCCTTCTCCCCTGTACTCGGGGGAGAAGGTGGCCGACAGGCCGGATGAGGGGGCCTACGAACGTCCCCCGCGCCGCGAATCCTGAACCCCGCCTTCCCCCCGCGCAACGCCTTGAAACCCTCTTCGGAATATCATTCCGCATCCAAATTTGCCCTTCTCCCCTGTACTCGGGGGAGAAGGTGGCCGACAGGCCGGATGAAGGGGCTTACGAACGTCGCCCGCGCAGAGAAGTCCGAGACGTCGTTGCCTGAAAGGACGTCACAGCCACCACGGGAAACGCCGTTGAGGAATTGATGTTCGGGCGGCACACCCGCGCCGCAGGAGTGTGCCGCGGGCACAGGAAGCCGCACTGTCAAACCCAGTGACAGAATATGCCCGCATCCGTTGGCCGATGTGAAAGGACCACCTTCTGATCGCTTTCACTCCGAGTCGGTTTCCGTTCGCTGGACCGGTCCGGTGACGACCAACACAATCGGTTAGTCTCGGCAGCTCCGACGATGGGAGTCGTCATCAACCGCACCGCCGGTATGTCATGCATGCTTCATCGAGCGGAAGACGATACCCATCGACTTATTCCGGTGGCGCAAACGGGTCCGGACGCACGGCTGGGACGGCGTCGAGTTCCACGTCGCCGCATTCCAGAACTCTGCGAGCAAAGAACGTAATCACCGCGACTCCCCGCACTTAAGTCCTGGCTGCGACATCTCGATCCACTGCAAGTCAAGCCAGAACCAAATTCACTTCGTGACTGCACCTCTTCGAGCGGGTGTCGTCAGCACCCCCGACCACTACTCGACAAACGCAGGAATTCCTCGAACCGCCGGACCTGAGCCTTGTCTGTACAGATCGACATGTGAAGTGCCAGCGTGAGTTGGCCCATCTGATCAACCAGACGCGGTTTTCGCTGCCGTTCCGCCGGAACCAGATCTGCCGCATTCCGGATAACTCGCCACTTTCGATTCCGTGTATTGCGGACTGCCGATCGCTGCTTTCGCAGAAACCGTTCGCAGGACGCGACTCCGCGGAGCCAGATCACAGAATACACAGAAGCGAGGACAGCCGACGAGCCGCGAATAGATGGCGTTCCGCATTTTCCCGCATCGTTCTTCCGTCTATCTCTGAACGACAGAATCTGCGGATCTCCATTTTCCTGTTTTTCCTGTGCCAATCACCTGAGAGAATTGACACACGACCCCGAAAACCGCAGACTCACGACCATCCACACACGCGAAAAACACCGCATTCTTCAGAATAATTGTTCGGAAATCGAAGAATAAGACATAGTGCGTTATTTTATGTTAACGATGGTACTCGGACATCTCTCGTACGCTGCGGCTCAAGTCGGTGCGGCGGATAAGCGAAAGAACTGACTATTGCTCTGTCACACCTTAATTGTCGGGTACACGGATTTCAGTTTTGTCCGGGCATCGGTGATC
>SYLK01000550.1 GCA_005809115.1 Planctomyces sp.
GTGGAATGCATCAGCCACGCGAAGAACGCTGGTGTACCGATCGTGATTGCTCTGAACAAGATCGACCTGCCGGGGGTCAATGAAGAGCGGATTCTGCAGCAGCTGGCACAGCATGAGCTGCTGCCGGCCGAGTGGGGCGGTGAGTACGAGGTTGTGCGCACTTCCGGAGCGACCGGGCAGGGTGTTGACAAGCTGCTGGAGACACTGCTGCTGACGGCGGAGCTGCATGAACTCCGGGCGAACCCGGATCGGGAAGCGCTGGGCGTTTGTCTCGAGGCATTCCGGGATGAGGGTCGCGGAGCGCTGGCATGGCTGATTGTCCAGAAGGGCACGCTGAAGGTGGGCGATATCGTCCTGTGCGGCAGCAGCTACGGTCGAATCCGGGCAATTTACAACGACCGTGACGAAGAGATCACAGAAGCCGGCCCGTCGATACCTGTCATCGTGGCGGGACTGAACGAAGTGCCGGGGGCCGGCGACCATTTCTTTGTGATGAAGGACCTGGAAGAGGCTCGGGAAACAGCCGTGAATCGCCTGCACGAAGGCCGCACGCAGACTCTGTCGCGGCGCGGTCAGCCGCGTACGCTGGAGGATATTCTGAATTCAGCGCGTGAGGGCGAAGGCGTGCAGGAGCTGCCGCTGATCATCAAAGCCGATACGCCGGGTTCGATTGAGGCGCTTCGCGGAGAGATCAGCAAGTTTGAGCATCCCGAAGTCCGCGTGCAGATCATTCACGAGGGAATCGGCGGTGTCAACGAAAGCGACGTGTATCTTGCCAGTGCCGCCGACGCGATCATTATTGCGTTTCATGTCATCGCGGATGATCGAGCGGCGACGCTGGCGGAACGCGAGGGCGTCGACATTCGGCGATATAACATCATTTACGAGGTCACGGAGCAGATTCGCCTGGCGCTGCAGGGGCTGCTGAGGCCGGAACGTGTGGAAGTTCCGACGGGCCGTGCGTTTGTGATGCGCACCTTTCAGATAAGTCGATTTGGTACGATCGCCGGGTGTCGCGTGCTGCACGGCACCATCTCGCGCGACAACCGAGTGCATGTGATCCGCGATCAGAAGATTCTGAACGACTATCGCATCGGTTCGCTGAAACGTGAAAAGGAAGACGCCCGGGAGGTGCGTGAAGGAATGGAATGTGGAATTCGGCTGGAAGGCTTCAACGACGTGAAGGAAGGAGATTTGCTGGAAGCATACCGGGTGGACGAAGTCAAAAGGACGCTGAGCTGAATTCAGAATCCGCTGCGGATGCGCGATCAGCTGCAGGGCGGACCATGTCATGAGACCTGTTTTAATCACCGAAGGCCGTTGTCCGATGCCCATGTCTTCCCGTCGTACTGCCCGAGTGGCTTCGGTGATTCGTGAAGTCGTCAGCATCGCCATTCTGCAGGAGCTGCGTGACCAGCGAATCCAGCATGTGACGGTGCTGGGAGCGGAAGTCAGCCCGGATCTGCGACACGCCAGCGTACGGATCTCAGTGATGGGTGATGAGCGAACTGCGGCACTGACGATGCACGGGCTGCGTTCAGCCCGGGGCTATCTGCAGGCAAAGGTCGCTGAACGAATCAAGAGCCGGTATACTCCTGAACTCCGGTTTGTCATTGACCACGGGGTCAGGAACGCAGTCGAGACATCGCGGATCCTCGGCGAAATTTTTCCGGCGACGGAAGATGCCGCGACTGACACCGCGGAACTTCCCGAGCACGAATCAACGGTCGAAACGGAGATCTCAGGGCGACAGGACAACGACAGTCTCTGATCGGCACACCGCAGGCAGCTCAGCACACTGATCCGGCTGATCGCAGTCAACTGCTCATTCGAGACTGCTGTTCAGGTCTTAACCTTATCTGGAAGTCAACACCGGCGTTTACACGTCACGACAGCGGAAACTGACAATGGCAACGGCAAAGGCGACGAAAGCCAGCGACAAAGCACAGATCTGCCGCAGGACGGTAGCCGCGTTGCAGAAAATTTACGGCAAGTCTCTGCCCAGACTGGACCTGACGGTTGTGGAGACTTTCCTGTTCGCCATCTGCCTTGAGGACAACTCGTGGCATGATGCGCTGCAGGCTCAGCCCAGACTGCTCGGCGCCTACTTTGACCTGAATGAGATCCGAGTCAGTTCGGTTTCTGAGCTGGAGCAGACGCTGCTGCCCCTGCGGGGCGCCGACTGGAAAGGGCTGCAGATCCGTGCGATTCTCCGGCACGTGTTTGAGACGACTTATTCGTTTGACTTCGAAAAGTTCCGGCGGCTGACTCAGGAAGGCGCCGTCAAAGTACTCAGGAAAATGCCGGAGCTGACGCCGTTCGTCCGGGACTTCGTGGTGCAGCACCTGCTCGACAGCCACGTGATCGCTCTGGATACCTCAATGCTGAACGCTGCCCGCTGGCTTGGGCTGGTGCCGGGATCTCTCGATCATTCTGCCGCCGCCGAGTCATTGAAAGTCGGCGTGAGAAAGTCCGATGTGAATGAGTTCTGTTATCTGCTGCGGGCAGTGGCAACCGACGTGAAGTTCCGCGAACGGCTCGCGGAAACTCCCGAGCGGGAGCTGGAAATGCATGAAGCACCAGAGCGTCTCAGGGAACTCCAGCTGCCGCCGAAACGTCGCCCCGCCCGTCGCTCCGCGGACCAGCCGGAAAACGAAGCTGCCCCCGCGGGGGCAGCGACCTCGGCGCCTGCCGCAAAGAAGGAGGCTGTTGCGAAGTCGGAACACGTCGCAGGGGAGAATGGCCGGACCGGATCGACCGGAACCCGGAAAGACGTCACTGCTCCGGAAGGCAAAGCATCCGCTTCCGCGGCAGCCGCACAGCCAAAGAAAGCCGTCGCCAGATCATCGCCCACGACTGCCGA
>SYLK01000551.1 GCA_005809115.1 Planctomyces sp.
CCCGCGAGCTGATCGAGGAGCATGGCGGAGGAGTCTGGAAAGGGCGCAAGGTCCGGGCTGTCGTCCCCGGCGGAATCAGCATGGGATTCCTGTCAGATAAGGAACTGGACACGAGGCTGGATTTTGCCGGCCCGGGAAAAGTCGGCTGTCTGGGGCTCGGAACCGCTGCGGTCGTCGTGATTGACGATCACACGAGTATGGTGGATGTGCTGTACAACTGCTGCCGGTTTATGTCTCACGAATCGTGCGGACAATGCACACCCTGCCGCGAGGGAACCTCCTGGATGACTCGGATTCTGGAGCGAATCCGTTCCGGCAACGGGCGGGTTGAGGACCTGAACCTGCTGACGGAAGTGGCCGGTTCGATGGGGATTATTCCCGGCACCACGATCTGTGGTCTGTCGGATGGCGCCGCCTGGCCGGTCAGGAACGCCATCACCAAGTTCCGATCCGACTTCGAAGAATACATTCTGAATCGGCGTGCCTCTGTGACATCGGCACAGCGACTCATGGCTGCTCATTAGTTGCGTCGGGATTCCTGCCAGGCCGACAGTCCCGGCCGGCGGATGTCCCGATTCTCAGATCGAAAGCGTTCTATGCCCACGGTAACCGTGAACAATCAGCCCGTCGAGATCGGAGCGGATGAGCGGCTGAACTGCATCCAGGCGGCGGCGAGAGTCGGTGTGGAGATTCCTGCCTACTGCTGGCATCCGGCACTCTCCGTCGTGGCCAGCTGTCGCATGTGTCTGGTGGAAGTCGGGGATCGGAAGCCGGACGGGACCGTCCAGATGCAGCCAAAGCTCGTCCCCGGCTGCCAGACCCCGGCCCGGGATGGTACGGTGATCGTTTCAGACAGCGCCAAAGTTCAGGAAGCGCGCAAGGCAACACTCGAATATCTGCTGCTGAATCATCCGCTGGACTGCCCAACCTGCGACCAGGCCGGCGAGTGTTTTCTGCAGGATTACAGCTTCCGCTACGGTCGGGGTTTCAGCCGTCTGCAGGAACCCAAGAACATCAAGCCGGACAAAGATCATATCGGCGAACAGATCACGCTGTTCACTGACCGCTGCATCATGTGTACCCGCTGCGTGAGGTTCACCCGCGAAATCAGCGGAACGTCCGAGCTGCATGTCGTCAGTCGCGGCAGCCATGAAGAGATCGACGTCTTCCCGGGACATCCGTGTGACAACAAGCTGGCCGGAAACGTGGTTGATCTGTGTCCGGTGGGGGCGCTGTGCAGCAAGGATTTTCTGTACAAGCAGCGCGTCTGGTGGCTGAAAACCGCATCGTCGGTCTGCCCGGGCTGCAGCACCGGCTGCAGTCTGCATGCGGATCAGAACGAAGATCAAGTCTATCGCGTGAGGCCCCGCCGAAATCCCCTCGCCCAGGGCGACTTCATGTGTGATGACGGCCGTTTCGGCTGGAAATACGTGAATGCCGACGAAAGGCTGACTTCAGCCGCGCTGCGCGTGGGCGGACGCCTTGTTCCACGCACCTGGGATGCGGTCATGACTTCTCTCCGGGCTGCCCTCCGGAAGTCGGCGGCCGGCGGTCGGATTGCGGCGATGTTGTCCCCGTGGATGACGGTGGAGGAGGCCTGGCTGTTGTGTACATTTCTGAAGCAGCATTCCCCGGGTGCCACACTGGCGATGGCGCCCATTCGCACAGTCGCAGCGGATGATCACTATCCGAAGGATGTGCGAGGCAGGTCGGTGGAACCAGTCCGTTTCACGATTCGGGCCGAGAAGTGTCCCAATCTTCGCGGGGTGTCGGCCGTGCTGGAACATTTCACCGACGAGGTCCTGCCGTTTGAGGAGTTGCTGCGACTGGCCTCGGCCGGCCAGTTTCGGGCCGTTTATCTCGTCGGGGGCGACCCGGCAGGGTGGATCACGGACATGCAGGCGGAGGCGTTTTCCGGAACCGATGTCGTCATTGTGCAGGATCTGCTGCCGTCGCCGGTCCTCAGACACGCCACACATTCGCTGGCGGGTGGTTCATTTCTCGAACGTGACGGCGTGTTTGTGAATTACCGCGGACTGGCGCAGCTGATGCATCATTCCGTGCGGCCAGTCGGTGACAGCCGCCCGGATCAGCGGATCCTGTGGGAATTGTCGGAGCGACGAGGTCTGTACCAGGGAGATCTGATTCGCCGGGAGATCGCGGCCGCTGTTCCGGTGTTTGCCGGGCTGGCGGAGGTGACGGCAGTGGAAAACGGAGTGCTGCTGGATGCCCTCATCGCCTCCCCGACATGACCGGGCAGCCGGCGGGTGGCAAGTCCGTGAAGCAGGCTCGGAGTCCGGCACCGCTCGGCCTCCGGGAGCGACGGTGCGGCAGGAACAGTTGTTGTGTCACATGGAAACGATGAGTGCGATGGCTGAAATACTGATCACGCTGCTGACAGTGCTGATTGTGGTCGCCGCCATACCCGGCGTCTGCAACTATCTGATTCTGCTGGAGCGCAAGCTGGCCGCCTGGATGCAGGACCGCGTTGGTCCGAATCGAGTGGGGCCGTACGGTCTGTTGCAGCCGATCGCCGACGGGATCAAGCTGCTGATGAAGGAAGAGGTGATTCCGGGTCACGTGAACCGCGTGCTGTACCTGCTGGCACCGATGCTGACAGTATTCACGACGATGCTGGCCCTGGCAGTGGTGCC
>SYLK01000552.1 GCA_005809115.1 Planctomyces sp.
TCCGGCCCAACGGGCCATACGTTCGAATAGCCTGGCCCGGCGGGCCAGGCCCACGAGGCGAAACATTTCCTGAGGCCCAACGGGCCGGCCATTCGGCGGGACCGTGAATACGAACTGCCGGCCCGTTGGGCCTCGACGGTCATGTTGGTGCGATTCTCCTGGCCCGCTGGGCCAGGCTATTTGAACTGCTGGCCCTTCGGGCCGAATCAGCACAACTCCGGAATTGGCCACTGGCGTTAAACTTTCGCGGCAGGACGCCGCGACTGCGATTCGACACGATGTCGGTCCGCGCCACTGTGATTTACAATCCATTGGTCTGAGGCGAGGGGCGAATCCGCGATGCCTCGCTGAATTCTGCTGCCGCCCTGCAACGTTTCCATTCATTCCGGAATCGGTTTACCCTGGAAGGCCTGCCGATGATTCTGCAACTCCGTTGCCGCACGCTGTGTGCTTTCTCACTGCTCTGCCTTCTCAGCAGCTCCGTGGCCGTCCGGCCCGGTGGCTCCGGGCTGAGTCAGACCGCTGCGGCGGAGGACGGGGCACAGGATCTGTTTGCCGCCGCAGTCCGGACCACCGCAGCACTGACTCCGGACGAGGAACGTGCGGCCTTTCGCCTCCCGCCGGGCTTTCAGATCCAGCTCGTGGCGGCCGAGCCGGACATTGCCAAACCCATGAACCTCGCATTCGATGTCCGCGGGCGACTCTGGGTCAGCAGTTCACGCGAATATCCGTTTGCCGCCCCGGCGGGACAGACGCCGCGGGACTCGATCCGAATTCTGGAAGACACGAACGGCGATCATCGCGCCGACCGGGTCACGACCTTTGCGGATCAGCTGAATATTCCGATGGGACTTCTGCCCTGTCGTGACGGCGTGATCTGTTTCAGCATCCCCGACATTATCTTCCTGCGGGATACCGACGGCGACGGAAAGGCCGATACCCGCGAGGTGCTGTACGGTCCGTTTGACACCTCGCGGGACACCCACGGGATGTGCAATGCCTTCCGCCGCGGCCCGGACGGCTGGATCTATGCGTGCCACGGCTTCAACAATCGCTCCGAAGTCAGCGGACGGGACGGGAATCGTGTGGCTTTGTTTTCCGGCAGCACGTTCCGGTTTCGGCCGGACGGGTCGCGGATCGAACTGTACACCACAGGCCAGGTCAATCCCTTTGGCATGGCTTTCGATCAGTACGGCGACATCTTCACGGCGGACTGCCATACCAGGCCGGTCACGCTGCTGCTGCAGGGCGGTTTTTATGAGAGTTTCGGAAGGCCACACGATGGTCTGGGTTATGTCCCGGGTGTAATGGATCACCTGCACGGATCCACGGCAATCGCCGGTATCGCGCCGGGCGCCGACACGAGTTTTCCGGATGAATATCAGCAGAGCAGTTTCGGCGGCAACGTGATGACCTCCCGGATCAACCGCAACCGGCTGGTGCGGTCCGGCGGGAGCGTGCGCGCCGTCGAAGAACCCGACCTGCTGAGTACCACTGATCCCTGGTTTCGCCCGGTGGATCTTGTCGCCGGCCCGGATGGCGCGCTGTATGTGGCGGATTTTTATAATCGCATCATCGGTCACTATGAAGTCGACCTGTATCACCCGGGCCGCGACCGTGATCGCGGACGTATCTGGAGAATCTCCTGGTCGGACGTGTCGCCCACCGCTGGCGACGCCGCCGCTGAGGCAGCCGGAAAGGCTGCCACGTCTGAGCGGGCCAGTACCGACGTATCGCTCCTCTCGCCGGCGGATCTGGTGCAGCGGCTGCCAACCGCGCTGCCGCAGCAGGCCCGACTGATTGCTGATCAGCTGGCGGATGTTCACGGCAGCAGCGCAGCCTCCGCCCTTCGCGAGGCTGTCACAGCGGATTCGCCCGTCCTGCGCTGCCGCGTGCTGCAGCTGCTGCACCGTCTGCGGGCAGTGGACGACGATCTGATGCGCCAGGCCGTGGCGGATCCCGATGAACGAGTCCGCGTGCAGGCGTATCGAACGCTGATGGACGTTTCTTCGGATGGATCCGGTCCTGCGGCAGGTCCCGGAGCCACCGGAACGGAGTCCGCTGCGATCTCTGCCGAACTGGTCCGGGAACTGCTGCTGCAGGGCCTGGGAGATTCAGACGGACTCGTTCGCCGTGTGGCAGTTCAGGCATCGTCCCGCCATCCGAGCCAGCCGCTGATTCGACCACTGCTGGCTCTGTTTCACGCCACGCCGACTGACGACGTGCACCTCCGCCACTGTGTCAGGATGGCCCTGCGGGATCATCTGCAGCACGAAGAATGGCTGCGTGACCTGGGCGACATCCGCGCAGCAGCGGATGTGCTGCTGGTCGCGGCGATCTGCCCGGCGCTCCGATCGGCGACGGCCGCAGAGTTTGTGGCCGGCAACCTGCCGGTAATCGCCGCGGCCATGCCCGACAGACTGCCGGAACTGCTGCAGTCCATGGCCGGCTCGGCGTCGGAGAAGTCCGTGGAGCAGACGATTGACTACGTGCGGTCCGCACATGCCGCGGATCCTGATCTGCAGATCCGGCTGCTGGAATCCCTGAATGCCGGTTTCGCGGCACGTGGACGAGTCGCCCCCGCGTCCGCCGTGCTCTGGGCCCAGAAGATTGCGCTGCAGCTGCTGGGAATGTCAGCGGCCGATGACGGTGCTGCCCTGGAGAGACTTCGGAACAGTTCTTCGGAAGGGAGTGCCCAGCGCATCCGGGCAGCCACGCTGGTCGGAGCTTACCAGCTGGCAGACCTGCGTCCCGCCCTGCAGCAGCTGTTGCAGTCGAACGCGGTAAACCGCGAGGAGATTGCGGTGGTGGCCGGAGCGATGGTCCGGCTGGATCCGGATTCGCGACTGGCCGCCGTGGCGGCGTTACCCCTGGTGGCCGGCGTTTCGGATGCCGTGGTTGCCCGCGTCCGAGATGCGGTGGTGCGGCACGACTCTGCTGTGGCCGGGGAGCTGCTGGAGGCTGCCGTCGTGGCTGCCACCGGCGTGGAACAGCTGCGACTGGCCGAACAACTGGCAGGCGATGTCACCGGAGCCGATCTGCTGGTGACACTCGTTGAGCGGGGCCGGGCATCACCACAGCTGCTGCTCCGACCTTCCGTGCAGCAGCGGCTGTCTGCGGTGAGTACTGCCGATCTGCGTGCGCGAACCACGGCCGTGACGGCCGGTCTGCCAGCGGACGACGGTCCACCCGAACTGGTCCTGCGACAGCGGCGGGACCGGTGCCGGGCGGAGCCGGGAAGTGCCACTGCCGGAACCGCTGTATTTCTCCGGCACTGTGCTGTCTGTCACCAGGTGTCTGGTCAGGGAAAAAAGGTCGGGCCAAACCTTGATGGCATTGGGGGCCGGGGAATTGATCGCATCGTCGAGGATCTGCTGGCTCCCAATCGCAACGTCGACGTGGCGTTTCGAACCGTCACAGTTGTGACTGCCGGCGGTCAGGCCGTCAGCGGTCTGCTGCGGGAACTGGAACACGAACGCGTCAGTCTGATCGACAGTCAGGGTCGGGAGACACAGCTGGCTGCCGGCGACATTGAAGAACGGATCCCTTCGGTTCTGTCACCCATGCCCGCGAATCTGCTGGACATCCTGAGCGACGAGCAGTTTCGGGATCTGATGGCGTACCTCATCTCTCTGCGAGAATGATGTCTCTGCCAGTGGCGCGACGCCGGCCGCGAACTGCGGCGAAATCCTCCGAATTCCGCTGGCTACTGGTACGCTGGCGAGCGGATTCGGCAGGATCTGCGGCCCCGGAACGACGCTGCGGTTCGCTTCAGCGAAATCTGCTGATACACGGATCTGACAGCAGTCGAACGTCCGTGACGCGTCTTGCCGGAAATTCCGCGTGCTGGTAACTCTCTCTCGTGCCGCTCAGGCTCACTGTGAATTCGGGTTCGCCTGCGGGAACCGAAGACGCGAGTGAAACGGGCTCCGGGTGGTGTCATGGTTCTGAGGAACTGCCCTGGTAGCGGCTGACCGAGGCTGCGTGATACGGGAGTGAATGGTCGTGGCTCTGAACACAAACCTGACGACACCGGCGCCGTGCAGACCAGCCCGCTCATGCCTGCAGTACCTGCATCTGCTCCTGCCCGTCGCCGTCGCCGCTCTGATCTGCCTGGCGAATTCCGGGTGCTCACTGGGAGTCATGGCCGGGAAGCTGCTGATGGGTGATCCGAAGCAGACCGCTCCGTTCCGTGCTGCCACCCGGACTGATCTCACCAAAGGCAAGGACTCACTGCTGATCATCTGCTCTGCGCCGCATGGAATCCTGGCGCACTTTCCGTCCATTCAGATCGACATTGTGGAACGCATGACGCTGCTGCTGGAAACGCGCGGTGTCAAAGTCATCTCCGCAGACCAGGTGGCCACATGGTTCGACGACCACGGAGAATGGGGTGACTTCAGCCAGCTGGCACGATCGTTCGACGCCGACTACATCATGAACGTGGAAATCCGAAAATTCAGTCACCGGGTTCCCGACAGCGAAACGCTCATGCAGGGACAGTCTGAAGGACGAGTCA